>CAJFUU010000219.1 GCA_904420265.1 uncultured Clostridia bacterium | reverse complement strand
TTTCGGGGCAAAACCGTGTAAACTATCCTTATTCTACGACAGGCCTTTTATTTCCCTGTCCGTTGAACAGGGTACTGTCCAAAGAAATCAGAGGCAATTTTTGCTTCCTGCGTCAGCCGCGCTGGCAGTCTGCGGTTACTTGCGTCTGCGCAAGATCCCTTGCCGGCAAGTTTGCTTCCTTGTCTTGCAGGCTGCTCATCGTTCTGGCAGTCTGTTGGCTTTGTCAACATCCTGAACGCCCGCCGGCAAAGCGACGGGCATTGCGTTTTGCGGCGTTCTATAGCCCGGCGCGGTCTATGCGCGTGACGACGCGTTCGTCGGCAGCGCTTTGGCCGAAGGCGTCCTGGCCATGTTCAATGTAGCGCTCTACCACCAGCACGTCCGCGCTTTCGGCATAGAGGCGCATATGGCCCGTACGCAGGGCGGGAGAACGGCGGCGGCGCAGAGACTGTTCGCGCATTTTTTCGGTCAATTCGCGATCCTCGCGCTCCCAGGGGAAGGTCTTGCGGCAGAAGGGATCGGCCATGCCGGTGAGGCCGGCCTCGTCGCCGTAATAAAGGCAGGGCATGCCCGGCAGGGCGCAAATCAGCGTCCAGGCCGCGATCAGGCGGCGTTTGCCGCGCTCGTACTGCTCCGCGGTCAGTTCCAGCGGAAAGCGATAGCGGCGTTCGGGCTGCATGTTGCCGCAGTCGGCCAGCACGTTGATGGCGCGGGGCTTGTCGTGGCTGCCCAGGAGGTTCATCAGCGAATAGAAGAAGGCGGGAGGCATGCTTTCGCGCATGGCCTCGATGCGCCGCTCCAGGGCGAAAGCGTCGATTTTGAAGGTGAAGAAGGCCAGCACTGCCTCGCGCAGGGGATAGTTCATGACGCTGTCAAGCGTATCGCCCGCGCAGTAACAGCGCGCTTCGCCATAGGCGATTTTGTTGGTGGGGTCTTCCCATACCTCGCCGATGAGCGCCGCGTCGCTGCGGGTTGTCCTGGCCCGGCGGCGCAGTTCGCGCAGGAAGGGCATGGGCAGTTCATCCGCCACGTCCAGCCGCCAGCCAGAGGCGCCGGCGCCGATCCAGTGCGCAACGACGCCATTTTCGCCGTTGATGAAAGCGCGGTAGTTTTTGTCCATTTCGTTGACGTTGGGGAGCGTGGTAAAGCCCCACCAACAGTCGTAGTCCTGCGGCCAACGGCGGAAGCGGTACCAGGCGCGATAGGGACTTTTTTCATCGCGATAGGCTCCGGCGTGTTCGCCATAAGTGCCGTATTTGTTGAAATAAAGGCTGTCCGCGCCGGTATGGGAAAACACGCCGTCCAGTATGACGCGGATGCCGCGCTTTTCCGCCGCCGCGCACAGGGAGCGCAAATCTGCCTCTGTGCCGAAGGAGGGGTCGATCTGCATATAGTCGCCCGTGTCGTACTTGTGGTTGGAGGGGGAGCGGAAGATGGGGTTCAGATACAGAACCGTCACGCCCAGGCTTTCGATATAGGGCAGCTTCTCCTCAATGCCGCGCAGATTGCCGCCGAAGAAATCGTTGGCGGAGCGCTCCTGCGCGTCCAACTCCAGGTTGAGGTCCGGCCAGTCATACCAGTTTTCGTGATAATACGCCCAGGAGGCCAGGTTGGCAGGGTCTTTTTCGCCGGCGCCATAGAAGCGGTCCACCATAATTTGCATCATTGTGGCCTCGCGCATCCAGGCGGGACTGTCGCCAGCCGTGTCGTAAATGATAATCTGATAACTGGGTGGCTCGCTGGCATAGACGAGGCCCGCGCCGTAGCAGTGGTCGCGCGCGTCGCCGTAGTACAGCGGGGAGACGGGATGGGCGCGCAAGCCTTCGTCCACAAGCGCGGAGGAGGCCAGCGCGGCGCGCAAGGCATCCTGATTTTCATATTCAAGGATAAAATAGTACCACAAACTGCCGGTATCTTCCGGCAGCGCGGCTTCGCAAGTAAACACGTCCTCGCCGTGACGCGGCGCGATGGCATGCGCGCGCTCCACATGGCTGGGGCCGTGTTCGGGGAAAGCGGCGGGATCGGTACACACGCGCGCCATGGGCACCCGCCATTCGCGGCCGTCCTTCCAAAGCCTCAGGGTAGCGGAGTTTGCGCCGTCCGCCCGCACCGAGAGGCGCACCGTTTCACCCAGCGGACGCGCGCCTCCGGGAAAGCGGAAGCGCGCGTCGCGGGAATCGTGAAAGATCACAGATCCAAGGGCTCCAGATGCCAGATTTTCTGGTTGTACTCCGCGATGGTGCGGTCGGCGGCGAACACGCCGGACTTGGCGGTGTTGATGATCGCCATTTTCAACCACCGGTCGCGGTCAAGATAGGCCTCGCCCACGCGGCGCTGCGTGGAGAGGAACGAAGGCAGGTCCTTGAGGACGAAATAGGGGTCCGCCATGCCGCCGCCGTCGCCAAAGAGCAGGGCATGATAGAGCTCCTGGAACAGCTGATGGTTTTCCGGCGCGAGCGTGCCGTTGATGAGTTGATCCATCGCCCGGCGGATGGCGGGGTTGGTTTCGTAGATTTCGCTGGCGCGGTATTTGGAATAGCCCTCTTCGACTTCCTCGGCGCGCAGGCCGAAGATGAAGATGTTGTCATCGCCCACAGCGTCGTGAATTTCACAGTTGGCCCCGTCCATGGTGCCGACGGTGACAGCGCCGTTCATCATGAACTTCATGTTGCCGGTGCCGCTGGCCTCTTTGCCGGCCGTGGAAAGCTGTTCGGAGATTTCCGCCGCGGGCATGAGGATTTCCGCCAGCGATACGCAGTAGTTCTCCAGGAACACGACGTTGATCAGCTTCGAAGCGCGCGGGTGTTTTTTCACCAGCTCGCCAATGGAATTGATGAGCTTGATGATGAGCTTGGCGCGGTAGTATCCAGGCGAGGCCTTGGCCCCGAACAGATAGGTGCGCGGGGTGAACTTCACATCGGGATTGTCGACGATGTTGTTGTAGAACATGAGGATACCCAGCGCGTTCATCAGCTGGCGCTTATACTCGTGCAGGCGTTTGGCCTGGGCGTCGAAGATGGTATCCGGGTCGATACGCACGCCCTGATGCGCAAGCACAAAGCGGGAAAGACGCTCCTTGTTCTGACGCTTGACCTTGTCAAATTTCTCGCGGAAGGCGGCGTCGTCGGCAAAGGGCACGAGATCCTCCAAGCGCTCGGGCTCGCGCCGCCAGGCCTGGCCGATGGCCTCGTCCAACAAAGACGAGAGCGCGGGGTTGGCCTGCATCAGCCAGCGGCGATGAGTGATGCCGTTGGTGATGGAGACGAACTTGCGCGGTTGCAGCATGGCGTAGTCGCGGAAAGTTTGCTTGCGCAGGATGTCTGTATGGATGGCGGAAACGCCGTTGACCGAGTGCGAGAAGGCCACGGCGAGATTGGCCATTTGCGCCTGCCCGTAGGAGAGGATGCACATGTGGGCGATGCGGTCCCACTGGCCGGGGAAAGCGTCCCACAAATCCTGGCAGAGGCGGCGGTTCATTTCGTTCAAAATCATGTAGATGCGCGGGAGCTGCACTTTGAGCATGTCTTCCGGCCAGCGTTCCAGCGCCTCCTGCATGACGGTGTGGTTGGTATAGGCAAACGTGCGGTAGCAGATGTCCTGGGCAAAGTCCCAATCCAGTTCATATTCGTCCACCAGAATGCGCATCAGCTCAGGAATGGCGATGGCAGGGTGGGTATCGTTGATGTGGATGGCTACCTTGTCCGGGAAAATCTTCCAGTCGTAGCCGTAAACCTTGATAAAGTCGTTCACGGCATACTGGATGGAGGCGGAGGAGAAGAAGTACTGCTGCTTCAGGCGCAATTCCTTCCCCTCGTAGTTGCTGTCGTTGGGGTAGAGCACCTTGGAAATAACTTCGGCAAGTTCACGCTCTTCCATGGCGCGTATGTACTGGCCGGAATTGAACGAGGCCATGTCAATCTGCTTTTTGGAACGGGCAGACCACACGCGCAGCATGTTGACCATACAGGTATCGTAGCCGACGACAGGGATGTCGTAGGGCACGGCCTCTACGGTTTTATAGTCCAGATGGCGGTATTTGAGGCGGCCGTTCTCGGTATATTCTTCCAGGCGGCCGCCGAAGTGGACTTCAACGGTTTGATCCGGACGGGGAATTTCCCAAATATTGCCTGATTCCAGCCAGTTATCCGGCACTTCGGCCTGGTAACCGTCGATGAGCTTCTGGCGGAAGAGGCCAAATTCGTAGCGAATGGTACAGCCCATGGCGGGCAGTTCCATGGTGGTCAGCGCATCCAGGAAGCACGCCGCCAGACGGCCAAGGCCGCCGTTGCCCAGGCCCGGCTCCGGCTCCAGTTCGAAAATGGCGTCCTGGTCGATGCCCAGTTCCTTGAGCGCCTGGGCGTAATTGTCTTCATTGACGAGATTGACGATGTTGGAATGCAGCGCGCGGCCGGTGAGGAATTCGGCGCAGAGGTAGTAGACCTTCTTCTTGCGTTCCGCTTTGCGCACGCCGCGCGAGGCGGTGCGGCGGCGCATGACCTCGTCGCGCACAGTGCGCGCTACGGCCTGGTAAAGCTGCTGCGGCGTGGCGTCGCTCAGCCCGCAGCCGAAGTTATTTTCCAACTTTTCACGTATGGACTGCTTGATCTCTTCAACGCCCATGCGGTCAAATTCCATGGCATAGCCTCCCCATTGACATAATACAATCTATTATAGCATGTTTTGAAGGCTGTGTAAAGCGAGGAACAAAAGCGGCAATTTTGGGTATCCAAAGGAGCTCTCCTGCAAATATATGCGTCTGAAAGCGGAAAATGAGGTAAAATTCGCGTATGCGGCAGGAGTTTTCCGCCATTTGACGAAGTATTCAAGATAAATACGACCGTTCGGAGGTGGAAAAAATGTTGCAAATTTCCCGCAGGGCGGCGCAAATTGCCCCTTCAGCGACCCTGGCCATCGACGCGCGCGCCAAGGCGCTCAAAGCGGAGGGCAAGGACGTGATCGGCTTTGGCGTGGGCGAACCGGATTTTGATACGCCCGCGTATGTGCGCGATGCCGCGCACCGCGCCATTGAAGAGGGAAAGACGCGCTATACGCCGGTGGGAGGCACGCTTTCCCTGCGCAAAAAAATTGCCGAAAAATTTTTGAAGGACAACGGCCTCGCCTATGAGCCGGGCGAAATTATTGTTTCCAGCGGCGCCAAGCAATCTATTTTTATGGCGTTGAGCGTGCTGGTGGACGAGGGCGACGAAGTGCTTATTCCTTCGCCGTACTGGGTCAGCTATCCGGAAATGGTGAAAATGGTGGGCGGCACGCCGGTATTTGTGCCCTGCCGCCATGAGGACGCATTCCGCGTACGGCCCGAGGAGATCGCCAAGCGCGTTACGCCCAAAACCAAGGTGCTGATACTCAATAGCCCCAGTAATCCCAACGGCTGCGTGCTGCCGCGCGAGACGCTTGCCCAAATTGCTGATCTTGCCGTGGAAAAGGGCTTCTATGTCATTTCCGATGAGATTTATGAAAAGCTGGTTTACGACGGCTGTGAACATATATCCATTGCGGCGTTGGGCGAACAGATCAAGGCGCAGACCGTGGTGGTCAACGGCGCGAGCAAGGCCTACGCCATGACTGGCTGGCGCATCGGTTACGCCGGCGGACCGCTGGAAATTGTCAAGGCCATGAACGCCTTCCAGAGCCATGCGTCGAGCAATGCCTGCTCCGTGTCCCAGTATGCTGTGGAGGCGGCGCTTTCCGGCGGCGAGGAAGAACTTGCGGGCATGGTGCGCGCCTTTGACGCACGTCGCAAACTTATTTGCCAGCTTATCAACGAGGTTCCGGGCTTGGCCGCAGATTTGCCGCAGGGCGCGTTCTATGTGATGATGGACGTGCGCGGCGTGCTGGGCAAGCGCTGCGACGAAGTGGCGATTGAATCTGCACACGATTTTGCCAGCTTCCTGTTGGAGAAAAAATGCGTGGCGGTTGTACCGGGCGAGGCCTTTGGCGCGCCGGGGTTTGTGCGCATTTCTTATGCCGTGGGCGAAGAGAAGATTCGCGAGGGCGTGCGCCGTATGGCTGAATTTGTCGCCGCCCTTACTTGACGGGGCCTGCTTTTTCGTCGCGCCGCCCTTGCGCCGGCGCGGCGTTTTTTTGTTGTACGCGATAGACAGACGTTGGCGGATATGGTAAAGTGGAGATGCGGGCGGCTTTGGATGCGGCCGCGAGATCAATAGCGAGGTGAAAAGGATGGATTTGGCAAACATGCGCGATATTTGCGCGCGTCAGGAGAGGATTTTGCGCTTTGAGAAGTTTGACCAGGAAACCGCCTGGGAACTGGGCAGCTTGATGGTGGCGGAGATGCGGCGCCGGGATTTGAAAATATGCGTGGCGCTTTGGTCGCTGACGGGCTATGTGCTCTTTCAGTACGCCGGCGAAAGCACGACGGTCAACAACCAGAACTGGATGGAACGCAAATTTAACGCCGTGCGTTTGATGGAGCGCAGCTCCCTGGCTTCGCGCGCCGTGGCGGAGATGACGGGCGAGGGCGTGGAGGAGTGCGGCCTCAGCTCGCGCGAATACGTGTTTTGCGGCGGGGGATTCCCCATCCGCCTCAAGTCGGGCGAACTGGTTGCCGTGGCGCTGGCCTCGGGCTTGCCGGACGTACAGGATCATGGCTTTTTGATTGACTGCCTGGCAAAATACCTGGACGTGGAAGCGCCGGTCATTGAATAAAGCGTTTGGAAGGGAGCGCCGCCGCAGTTTGGAGACGCCGCAAGGCGCGCAAGCCGGGGTGGCGCAATTCCTTTTCCCCAAAGGCGGCGCGGCGGAGTTTTCGCGGAGCCGTTGGGATTCAACGCCGCGGCGGTTGCCGGCGATTGAAGCAAGTATCTTTAAAGCGGCCGGCTCCGGCCGCGCGCTCTTGCCGCGGGCTTCGGTTTTTGCGGGGGATTTTGGGAGCGTAGAGGGTTAAAACCCCTTGCTTTTGATGAAGCCGCCGGTTGTTGTGCGCGCAGAAGCGTTTGGCGGCGCGCGCTGGCCACATGGGCCAAGGGCGTCTGGCGCAACGGGATGGTATGGGAATATGAAAAATGCTATGCCGCGCTGTCGCGCCGTCAGGATGCTAACAAAGTCAACAGACTGCCAGAGCGATGAAAAAGCCCGCAAGATAGGAAGCAAAAATTGCCACTGGTTTTTTTTATCGGGGTAATTTTTGCGTTTGCGGGCTTTGTCGGCGCGCTGGCGGCGCTGTCGCGCGGTTTTTTTGATGCGGGCGGTCCGGCGCGAAAAAATGCTTGAAAGGCCGTTTCGAAGCGGAAATGAACGGCGCGGCGCGCAAGTTTCTGATTGAAAAAGGCTTTCGAGAGGCAGGCCCTCCGCCGAAACAGGAATTTGTTCAGCGCAGTTATGGCCTTTTGCCAGGCCGTGCCCGAAAGCCGGGTTGTAACGCTGTCTTTCGCAACATACAAAATGTGACCGGCGGGAAATATTGCAGCCTCCCTGCCGAGGAATTGTTTCCCCTCCTGAGAAGCGTTGTATGATGGAAGGATTTCGGTTTTTGGCGAAGTTGTAAAGTCTTTCGCCGTGGGAGCGCTGTTTTAAGACGCGCGCTCCCGGCAAAGAGGAATTTTCCCTGCTCTTCTGTGGATGCAGCCGCAGAAACTCCGTCTTCCCTTGTAGGAAATTTGGGGGCCTGGAAATTAGCTGCCGCGCAGTTTGCGGCCGGAAGACGGAAACGCGCCTGGTTTGGAGAAATCGCGGCCAGGAATCGTTTTGCCGTCCGCGCAGGTTGTCGGATTTGCGGCAATGGCATGAAGGAGCGTTCCAGCCGGGGGTTCAGAGCGCCGACAGAATTCGCAATCGGCTATTCAATCTGCGGCCACTTACGTTCGCGCAAATTCCTTTGCCTGCAAGTTTGCATCCCTGGCTTGCAGGCGTTCGCATTCCTCCGGCAGAGTATTGGCTTTATCAAAATCGCGACGGCCCGACGGGATATTCCCGACGGGCCGTTTGTATGTCAGAAGATTTTTTTCAACGCGTATACGCACCAACTGCATGCCTCGCGCAGGCGGTTTTTGAGCCAGATGCCGAGCGGATGGGGAGATTCGGCGGCAATGCCGCTGGCCTCAATGCCGGCGTCGCGGGCGAGCCAAAGGGCGCGCTCAAGGTGATAATCGCTGGTGACGACAATGGCGCTTTCCCAGCCGCGCGCCTGCATCAATGCATGGGCGTTTTCCAGGTTCTGCTCGGTGTTGTAGGAATCGGCCTCGAGGACGATGTTCTCTTCCGGCACGCCGCGTTCCGTCAGCCAAGCGCGCATGGCCTCGGCTTCGGCGACGGGCTCGTCCGTCCCCTGCGCGCCGCAGACGATGAGAAAGGGCGCCAGGCCCTGCTCCCATGCCGCTAGGGCCGATTCGCAGCGGTAACGCAGGCTGTCGGAAAGCGTGCCGTCCGGCCGCACGCGCGCGCCCAGGACAATGATACAATCCGAAGAAACAGGCGTGCGCACAATGTTTGCGCGAACGCACACCGCGCCTACAAGCGCCATAAACGCCACCACCCCCGCGCAGGCCAGCGCAACAATTATGCGCAACCAGCGCCGTTTCCTGGTCATGCCGCGTATCAGCCTTCTTCCTCGGTCAGGAAGGATGCGATGGCTTCCATGGTTTTGGTGCGGTCAGGCACGATGACCGACATGCCGCGCACGGTCTGGAACTGATAGGCATTGTCCAGCGGAATGCGCAGTTCCTCAATTTCTGCGTCTTTGAGGGAGAGCATGGCCGGGGCCAGGAGCATGATGTCCTGCAGAGTGAGGTTGGTGACCACGTTGTCGATGTTGGCGATGGCCAACGCCGAGAGATCCATCATGGACATTTCGGTAAGGCGGTGGAAAATTTTGGTGATGACCTCGCGCTGACGGGCAGTGCGGCCAAAGTCTCCGTCAGAAGTGCCGTAGCGGTAGCGGGCGTAGGCCTGCGCCTGCTTGCCGGTCATGAGCTGTTCGCCCGGCTCGGTGAGCAGGCCGTCGTTTTCGTCAATGCCCAGGACTTTGTTATCTTCCTTGATGACGGCGTTTATGCGATCCATATAGTACTCGCTTTCCACCGTCAGCGTCAGGCCGCCGATCTGGTCGATCAGGTCGGCCAGCATGGAAAAGTTCACGCCCACATAGTGCTCGATGTGGATGCCGAAGTTGGATTCGATGGTTTGCAGAAGCAAATCCGCGCCGCCGAAGACGTAAGCGGCGTTGAGACGGTTGGGATCGCGGCCCGGGATTTGCACGATGATGTCGCGCATCAGGCTCATGAGCTTGATTTTCTGGTTCTCCGGATCCACGGTGAGGATGATCATGGTATCGGTACGGCCGGTGGTCTGCCCGGGACGGGCGTCAATGCCCAGGAGCAGTATGTGGCTCATTTCATTGACCTTCTCCAGAGAAGCCTCCAGAGAGTCGCTGATGGCGTCGTCGTAAAACTCAATCTGGTCGCCTTCCTCCAGAAGAATCTCTTCCAGATACCCCTCGTCGTCCACCATTACGGCGGAGGCGGAACCCAGCGTCAACAGCAGGGCCAGCATGGCGGCCAGCACGGCCTGGAACGTCTTTTTCATTTGTTTACACCTCGTCGTTTTCGTCGTGGCTCTTTGACGCAAAAAGCCGGGGAAAGGTTGCATGCTTTCCCTTGTATTTTACACCTCCCGGACACGGACGTAAAGCATTCGGGAGAGAATTAACTTCTAAGTAAATGTCTTGCTCGATTCTTGTCCAGATGCGCCCCGGCCATGCACCAGCGCCAGGGAAAGCAGCGCGCCCAGAAGCGAAAGCGCCGCATTGACGCGGAAGTTGAGTGCCATTCCCGCCGCTTGCGTGCCTTGCGAGGCGATGATCCAACCCGCCGCCACCGGGCCGATAAACACGCCCGCGCCGTATACGGCCTGATATACGCCCATGGCCGCGCCGCGCCGCCGGTCGGGGATGTTTTGAATGGACACGGAGAGCGTCAATGGCAAAATCAGCCCCATGCCTACGCCGAAGAGCGCCTGCGTGGCCATCATGGGCCACAGGCTCAGGGCGTGCGGATAGAGCAGGCAGGCGGCGCCCACCAGGACAAAGCCGGATGTGAGCACCGCGCGGAACCCGAAACGCGGGGCCAGGTATGCGCCGCTCAACCGCGCCATGACCGTATTGGGCAGAAGGTACATGACCGAGAGAAAGCCCAGTTCGGAAACGGTAAAGCCGGCCATGTCCCGCGCCCAGTTGGGCACAAACCCCAGCACAGTCCCCCAGCAGATGAGCCGGAACAGCGTGCCCAGCAACGTGCCCACGCGCAGGCCGCGGTCGTGAAGCACTTCCTTGAAGCTGCGCAAAGTCAGACGTTCGCCCTCGGGCGGCCGGTCGGGCACGCGCCGCATCAGGAAGAGGCCGAAAAGCGCCGCCGCCGCGCCCAGGGCAAACGCCGCGTTTTCACCCAGGCGCTGGGCAAGCTGTGCGCCCAGGAGCATCGCCACAATTTGCGAGCCGTATTGGGGAACCATCAAGCGGCTCACCGCCGGCGCGATTTCGTCGGCCTCGTAGGAGGCGGAGTAGAGCACGGAAAACGACACCCATGTCGCCGCCGTCACGCCCGAGAGGCCGCGCGCGATGAGCGCCATGATATGCGCAAGCGTGCCCAGCGCGCCTTTGGCGGCCAGAAGTTCGGTCAAAACCAGCCCCAGGCAGGCCAGCAGCGAGGTGCAAAACCCCAGCGTTATAAAGGGTTTGCGCTTGCGCGTCAGATCGGAGGCGATGCCCAGGGGAATGGGGAGAACCATTTGCGCAAAGCCGTATGCGCCCACAATCACGCCCGTCATAACCTCCGGGGCCAGCAGGCGGTCGGACACATAGGTGGAAAAAAACGAGGGGTAGGTATACATCGAAAACCAGAACAAAAACACGCAGGCGAGCATGGGCAGTTCGCGCTTGCGGGCGGACGTGTCAGCCATGGAATCGCCTCCGTTCTCGAGCGTGTCTTTTCATTATTATAACGCTGGGAGGGGGAATTGTAAAGAAAAAATGAATGAATATGCGATAAGTTTTCAGTCCGTCAAGAACCCATAGGAGAGCGCGAGAGGGCCGAAGCCTTTTCGCGTTTCAATCGTCTCCGGCGGCAGATTGAAAACCCTTTAGGTTTTCAAGACGGCGAAAGCTGGATGATTTTGCGTGGGAAAAATCATTTTTCAGAGCTAAAATCGTTTCTTTGCAGTTTCCGCACCCGGAAATCTGCAGGATTCTGCGGTTTCGCCAAAGGCGAAATTGCCGTGGCTCAAATTGGAGATTTGAGACGCGGCGCCCGGCAGGGGGGATTTGCTTCCCCGTCCACCATCTTGTCAAAAGCCTTTTTTGACAAGATGAATTTTTTTACAGTTACGAAAAAGACGAAAGCGGGCGGTTATGTTGCACTTGGGGCGGCGGGGCACCCCGAGAAGGGAGGCAGGAGATTGAGCAGAAGCGAAGACGAAGTAAAGGCGCGCGGCGAAGAGCCTGACGTGGCCGAGGGCAGGGAAGTGCTGGCCTACTTGACCTCCGTTTTGCGCGGAGAGGCGGGCAAGGAACTGCAAAACGCCAGCGCGCGCATGAAGGCGGCGGAACTGCTGGCAAAGCGCACAGGTGTGCTTGAGGAGGACGGGCGCGATGGCGGCGGGCGCGTGGTGATCATCGACGACGTGCGCCCGGACGGGGAAACGCAGGCATGCGGCGACTGTCCAGACTGATTGCGCCGGCTTACGCGGCCGTGCACGACGACATACGCCGCATGCGGCACGCCGAATATTGGTTCCGAGGCGGGCGGGGTTCG
>CAJFUU010000218.1 GCA_904420265.1 uncultured Clostridia bacterium | reverse complement strand
TGGACTGCTTGCCGATGGTCATCTTGCGGATGAGCATTTTGTTGCCCACCGCCGCGCCCAGGCGCATGCCGGGGGAAACGTACTTGGAGAAGCTGGAAAGGTAGACCACCCAGCCCTCTTCATCGAAGGCCTTGATGGCGGACAGCGCCTCGCCCGCATAGCGCAAATCGCGATAGGGGTCGTCCTCGGCCAGCACTACGCCGTAGCGGCAGGCCATTTCCGCCAGGGCCTTGCGGCGCTCCAGGGAAAGCGTCACGCCGGTGGGATTCTGGAAGCTGGGGATGATGTACATCAGCTTCGGGCTGTATTTTTTGATCTTTTCCTCGACATCCTCGGGAATGACGCCGTTTTCATCGGTGGCCACGCCAATGATGCGCGCGTTGTACGTGTGCATGGCCTGCAGCGCGCCCAGGAAGGTGGGGTCTTCGGCGAGGATCACATCGCCCGGCTCGACCAGCGCCTTGATGAGCAGGTCGAAGCCCTGCGTGCCGCCCTGCACCGGCAAAAGTTCGCCGGGCCCGGCATGCACGCCCGCTTCCGCCAGAAACGCGCTCGCGCTTTCGATAAAGGGAGCGAAACCCTCGGTAGCGCCGTACTGCAAGAGCGTGGTTCCATACTTTGCCAGCACTTCCACGGCCAGTTCGGAGATGACTTCCGGTTCCAGCGCCGCGTTGGAGGGGTTCCCGCCCGCAAAGGAGATCATGCCGGGCTTGCCCAGGAGTTTAAAGATCTCGCGGATGGCCGAACCGGTAATGGGCCGCATGTGCGCGGCAAACGCTTCCTCGGTAAACTTCATAAAGAGAGCCTCCTTGTCAAAAAAATCGCCTTCCCTGCAAGGAAGGCGACGAATCGCGGTACCACTTCCGTTTGCCGGCGGGCAAAGACCTGCGCGGCGTCTCGGGGCGCGATTACGGGCGCAAACCGTTCCGGGCTACTACCGTTTCGCCCGAACCGCTCCGAAAGGTATTCGCAGGGACGCTTTCGCTTTCTCGCACCAGCCGAAAGTTCTCTGAATCCGGCGATTCCCTGTTACTTGATTTCATCATCGCGTTGTCAAGATAGAGCATACCACAGGCGGCGGACGCTGTCAAGCGCTCGCGCGCTGATTTTTTGTTTTCGCCGTCCGGCCCCTGGGCGTTTCAAAGCGAACCAGGCTGTTCAAAACCGGTATTTTGGAGATGACAAACGTGGCGAGCGCGGAAAGCAGCAATATGACCGCGCTGGCAAGCAGGGTACGGGGCAACCCTACCCTTCGAAGCAGGACGACAATAACCTGAATGACAAACGGATGCAGTATGTAAACGCCCAATGTCAGAGAAGACAATGTCGTAATCGCCGGACGCGCCCTCTCGGAAATGGGTAATTTCATCACCCAGGAAAACAGCAGGATCAGCCAAAGCACCGTGAAAACGCTGTCGTAAAAGCACTCTGCCTTGGGCGTATGCAGAACGTTTTTGCCCATCCAGTACTGGTATACCGCAATCCATGCCGTGGCCGCCAGCAGGCAGACGGTGTGCGCCTTCAGGGAAAGGCCGTTCACGCGGCGCAACGGGCCGGGAAGTTCGCCGGCGCCGAACAGTCCGCCGAGCAGAAAATACTGAAGCCACGTCCACAACCGGAACGTCTGCGGTACGCTCTCCTGCAGCGGCCTGCCGGCAAAGCAGGAAGCCGCCTCCAGCGCCACGCCGGCAACGACCAGGCAGGCCCAGATGCGCTTGACCCCCCCCCGCCTGTTTTTGAGCCTGTAAAGCGCCGGCAGGCAGGCGTACACAAGCATCGTCGCTCCCAGATACCAGAACTGCCAGATATGTCCCCTTTGCAAAAGGTTCAGCACAATTTGCCCGGGCAGTTCCACAATCCGCGAAAGCGGCGACATGCCCTCCAAAACGTCCTTAAGCATATACAGCAGGCACACCAGCACCGTCCAGCACACCGCCAGGCGCAGCACGCCGGCGATCTTGCGCACAACATAGCCCGGGCGCAGGGCGTCGCGGTTGAGCAGCATGTATCCGCTGGCCATGAAAAACGCCGGCACCGCAAAGCCGCAGATGTTATAGAGCGCAACGTAAAAAAAGCTGCCGTTTAACCGAACCGTGTGCAGCCCCACCACGGCCACGCAGGCGAGTATCCGCACCAGGTCGAGGTTCGGGTTTCTTGTTGCTTTTGTTTTTTCCATGCACATTCCTCCGCTCTCTCCAGGCATCCTCAACCGGCCAAGCGCTGCCTTTCCGCCTCCAAACGACGCTTTCCGCCTTTAAGGCGTATCATATCCCTCAAAATGGGAATTTTGGACAACGCGAACGCGCCAAGCACGGAAAGCGCCAACGAACATATGCAAAGAAGCAGAGAAGCGGGAAGATGCGCCCACGCAAAGACTCTTCGAATGGCGATGATCACAAGCGAATGGATGATGTAGACGCCCAGCGTCAGGGAAGACAGCGCCGTAATCGTTGGACGCGCCCGCTCGGAAACAGGCAGTTTCATCACCCAGGAAAACAGCAGGATCAGCCAAAGCACCGTAAAGGCGCTGTCGTAAAAATGCTCTGCGGAAACCACATGCAAAACGTTCCGGGCCATCCAATTTTGATAGAAGGCAATCCCCACCGTGACGGCCAACAGGCAGACGGTGTGCGCCTTCAGGGAAAGGTTCTCCACCCGGCGCAACGGGCCGGGAAGTTTGCCGGCGCCAAACAGTCCGCCGAGCAGGAAATACTGCAGGAAAGTCCACAGCCGCAACATCTGCGGTATATCTTCCTGCAACGGCCTGCCCACAAAACAGGAAACCACCGTCTGCGCCACGCCCAACGCGGCCAGGCAGGCCCATATGCGCCCAAGGCCGATTCTGTCCCGCAGCCAATAAAGCGCCGGCAGGCAGGCGTACACAAGCATCGTCGTTCCCAGATACCAGAGCTGGCCGAAGTATCCCCTTTGCAAAAAGCTGGCAAAAATCATCGTGGGCAGGCTCGCGACGTTATACCGCGGCGCTCTGCCGCACAAGAGGTCTATGGCCAGAATACACAGCCACAGCAAAACCGGCCAACACACCGCCAGGCGCAGTAGATCGACGATTTTTCGGACGACATAGCCCGGACGGACGCAGTCGCGATTGAGCAGCGTATATCCGCTGGCCATAAAAAACGCCGGCACCGCAAAGCAGCAGATGTAGTACGCCAAATTGTAAAACAACTCGTCCCGCACGCGCACGGAGTGAATTCCCACCACGGCCACGCAGGCGAGTATCCGCACCAGGTCCAGGTTCAAATTCCTTTGTCCTTTTGTATTCACTGCGTTTTCTCCCCTGCGACCGTCCGTCCCGCTTACAAACGCTCCTGTTCCTGGGCGCTCTTGCCGGGGCGCGCGCGCAGGTTGTGGCGGGAGCCCAGCAAAAAGCCAAACAGGCCCACCGCGGCGTAAAAATAGCCCATCAGCAGGTTTTCACGGAACGACTCGCGCCATTCGGGCATCTGATAAACCAGTTCCTGATACCAGCCCAAATCGGCAAGCGTAAGCGCGTTGCTGGGAAGGCCGTTGGCTTCCGCCAGTTCCCCGGTGAGGATCAGCCGCGCGGTATCGGCCAGATCGCCGGCCATTGTGGCCACGAACACCATCACCGCCGTCACAATTACGGCGCTGACCACACACCCCACGCCTACGCGGCCGCTCAACTTTTTGTAGCCAAACACCGCGCCTGCGCCGATCAGCAACCCGCCCAGGGAGGTCACATATCCCAACATATAGATAATTACCCAGGGAATCGCCCCCACCACGCCGCCGAGGATCGCGCCCAGAACGCCTTTGAGCGTGGTGCCGTCGCGCAGAGCCTCGGCGCTCTCGCGGCGAATCGCCTGCGTCCGTTCACGCTTTTCGACGGCCATCGCGCTGGCAAATTCATCCTGGCAATGTTGATGTATGGGCAAAACCACGCCCTTTACCAGCGCAATTTCGGGGGCGCCTTCAAACGCTTCCCCACACTGGGCACAACAATACCGCTGCGAAAGGCCGGCCGCGCGCCAGGCGGGCAACGCCTCCTGCAAAAACTGGCGCATGCGCTTGCGCGTGCCAATGGTGTCCAGGAAAGTAATGATCAGCAGCGGCGTTTCCTCCGGCATCTCGAAACCGGCAATTCGATACGCCTTGCGATCCCGGGGCATCAGCGCCTCGAGGTCACACTGCCAACCGTCTTCGGCGTTTTCAGGGCGGCCCAGCGCCAGCATTACGCACTTGACGCCGTTTCCGTCCCACATTGCTATGGGAAAGCCTTCCAACAGGCCATACACGCGCCCCTTTCCGGCGGTGAGGCCAAATTCCTTGCCCAGCTTTTTCAGTCCCGGTGAATACAACGCAATTGCCCCCTTCCCAAACGGAACCTGAAACAGTATACCATTGCCGCCCGACACTGTCAAGACACACAAACGCCGCACAAACGCCTTGCTTGCACGGCCCCAGTGCGCCAAAAGCGCGGACATACCGCTTCCGATGAAAAATGCGGAAACTTCGCCTGCCCGCAGCGGTCTCTTTCCTGAATGCGGGTTCTTCCCTGCTTCACCCCTCT
Organism: uncultured Clostridia bacterium; assembly: GCA_904420265.1. GTDB lineage: Bacteria > Bacillota > Clostridia > Christensenellales > Aristaeellaceae > Pullichristensenella. The sequence continues at coordinate 390 of CAJFUU010000218.1, read as the reverse complement.
GACCACGCAAAAGCCGCGTTCGTGCGGCCCCAGTGCACCAAAAAACGCAGACATACCGCTCCGATGAAGGACGCGAAAACTTTGCCCGCCCGTGGCAGTCTCTTTCCTGAACGCGGGTTCTCCCTCGCTTCACCCCTCTGCCCGCACAAAAGCCGCGTTCGCGCGGCCCCAGTGCGCCGAAAAACGCGGAAACTTCGCCTACCCATGGCAGTCCCTTTCCTGAACGCGGATTCCTTCTCCGCTTCCCCCCTCTGCCCACGCAAAAGCCGCATTCGCGCGGCCCCAGTGTGCCGATAAACGCGGACATACCGCTTTCCGATGAAGGATGCGGAAACTTCACCTGCCCGTGGCGGTCCCTTTCCTGAACGCGGATTCCTTCCCCGCTTCCCC
>CAJFUU010000217.1 GCA_904420265.1 uncultured Clostridia bacterium | reverse complement strand
CATATTGCATTATGGAGTAGCGGTATCGCGCATCTTGTGTTATACTGTTCATGAGGCTTGAGGCTCCTTTCTGTTTGTTGTTTTCGCATCTCAACTATAACAGATTTCTGCTCTCAAGTCTCGCTTCTTTTTCCTTCCCCTGTCCAATATGTATTGTAGCGCTACAATCATTGTAGCCGGCCTTTCCTGCGCGCGGTTGACAGCGCTGCGCTTCTTCGCTATAATGGGACGGGTGGCCCGACGCGGCCTATTTCCCATACCAAGGAAGCGAGGTACTGCGCATGCCCTATCAGATATTCAGCGACGCGACCGCGGACGCTTGCCCGTCCATGATGGCGGGCCTGCCGCCGGTCACGATCATTCCCATGGAAGTCACGCTCGGCGACGAGCCCTATACCTATGGTCCCGGCGGCAACCTGACCGTCGAGCAGTTTTACGCCGCACAGCGCGCAGGCAAATTTGCCTCCACTTCGCAAATCAACCCCCTGGTCTACCGCAAGGCGTTTGAGGAAAGCCTGAAGGCGGGGCTGGACGTGCTCTATCTCTGCTTCTCTTCCGGCCTGTCCGGCACCATCGAGCGGGCGCGCCAGTGCATGCGCGAACTGGCGGAGGAATATCCGCAGCGCAAACTCATCTGTGTGGACACGCTGTGCGCCTCTGCGGGCGAAGGGTTCATCGTATGCGAGGCCCTGCGCAGGCAGGCCGAGGGCATGAGCATGGAGGCGCTGGCCGCATGGGTGAAGGAGAACCGCCTGCGCGTGTGCCACTGGTTTACGGTGGATACCTTCGACCACCTGCGCCACGGCGGCCGTGTTTCCGGCGCGGCGGCGGTGATTGGCACGGCGTTGCAAATCAAACCGCTTCTGCATGTAGACGATACGGGCCATTTGCAGGTGATGGGCAAGCCGCGCGGCCGGCGCAAGGCCATCGAAACCAAACTTTCATTCATGCGCCAGGGCTGGCGGCCGGATTTGGGCAAGATGGTGATTGTCGGTCACGGCGATTGCCCGGCGGACGCGCAACTTCTCAAAGACGCCATCGCCGCCGGTTTCCCTGAGGCGGACATCCATATCGTCCCCATCGGGCCGATCATCGGCGCGCACACCGGGCCGGACATGCTGGCGATTATTTACTGGGGCGACAACCGCTGAAAAGCGCGAGCCGTTTCCCCGTCGAAGGTCGGCAGGTTCCCGGCGTCCGGACAACAGATAAAGGCCGCGTAGATTCTGCGCGGCCTTTCAGGCTGTCGAGCGGTTTTGACGGCCTCAGATGTTGACTTTGCCGGCAGAATCATGGCCGCCGCCAAGCCGGTGGTTTGACGAAGCCCTATAAAGGCATGATCCCGGCAGCGCTCGCGCTCTGAACGCATGCGCCGGTTCCCCCGGATGCCGCCAAATGCAGCCGCTTGGCCTTTTTGCGTTTCCTTTTCTTTCCGGAAAAGAGTTTGACGCTTTTGCGCATAGCGATAAGTTCTCCGGCCCCGCGCTCCAAGCGGGCGGCAATATACAAGGGGAGATACTCCCCGTCCGATTCCTTAAATACTGTACGACGTTCTGGCGATAATCTGATCCTGATACATCCTGTCCAGTTGGACAAAGTGGCCGCTCCATCCCCATACGCGCACGATGAGCTGGCGATGCTTTTCGGGATGCTTTTGCGCGTCGATAAGCGTTTCGCGGTTGACGGCGTTGAGCTGGAGCTGGTGTCCGCCCAGCTGGATGAATGTGCGCACCAACTGCGCCACTTTCTTGGAGCCTTCCTCGTTGCGGAACACCGTATCGTGCAATTCCAGCGTCAGGGGGCCGCCGTTGATGGCGTCCTTGAGCGAGGGACGGGCGAAGGCGCGAATCACCGACAGCGGGCCGGCGTCCGAAAGCATCAGCGACGGGGAGAAGTTTGCCGGCAGGCGCTCGCCCTTGCGGCGGCCGTCCGCGGTCGCGCCCAGGTGGTCGGCGTGCCATACATAGTACATTGCCGATCCGGTGCCGGCGCGGAAGATGCCCCCGCGCTCGTTGCGAATGCCCCTGAGCGAGGCGGCGAAGGCTTCCAGCAGCCAGTCGGCCAACGCGTCGCACTCCTCGTCGCGGCCCATTTTTGGGGCGCGCGTGCGCAGCGCGTGCAGAAGTTCGGCGTCGGCGGCAAAGTCCTCGTCCATGTCCTTGAGAAGTTGCGCAGGCGCAATGCTCTTTTCCTCAAACACAAATTTGCGCACCGCGGCCAACGCGTCCACGGCGTTGGCAAGGCCGGTGCCGTGAATGCCGTAGTTGTTGTACTTGGCGCCTTCGCTGATGTCGCGGCCGGTGGTCAGACAATCGGCCATCAGCACGCTCTGCCACGGCGCGGGCTCAATGAAGATATTCTTGACGCTGTCGGTGATTTCCACGGCCTTGCGGTTCAAAACCTCCACCACGCTGCCCTGGAAGTCGGCAAAGTCCTTTGCGCCGGCAAGGCCGTTTTCGCAGGCTTCGCGCACCACTTCCGCAAGCGGCATGGCGCCAATGTTGGGAATGTCCATCGCCACGCCGGGCACGATGAACTCCCAGCAGGCGGCTACGGTGTAGTTGCGCGCGTCCTCGAGATCATAGCCCAGCTTGACCAGACCGGGGATGACCACGTCGTCGTTGGCGTACTGCGGGAAGCCCAGGCCCTGCTTGGTGAGCTTGGTGCAGTATTCGTAAACCTCCAGAGGCGTATTTTTGTTTACGCGCAGGTTGATCTTCGGGTCGATGCGGCGCATTTCCAGGCTGGCGGTCAGGCACAGGCCGGTGAGGGCGTTCGTGGCGTCGTTTCCGTCCTTGTCGCAGCCGCCCAGCATCAGGCTTTGGCCGTTGTCGCCCTGCTGCATGCCGGTGTAAAGGTCGCTGTCGCGGTTGAAGGTGAGGAAGAATTCCTCAATCAGCTCAAGGGCCTCCTCGTTGGTCATGCCCTTGTCCAGGTCGGCCTTCAAATAGGGCCACATGTACTGGTCAAAGCGCCCCACGGTGTTGTGATAGACGTTCGAGACCCACAAAGAGAGATGCAGCATGCGGAACATGCGCAGGGCGTTGAGGAAGTCCTTCGCGCCATGGCGCATGGCGTCTTTGAGGGCAGCGCCGTCGGGGATAGCGTCGGCATAGCGGTCGGCGAAAGCGAGCACCGCGTCGATGGTTTCGATTGCGGCCTCCAGGAAGTCCTTGTCGCCGCGGCCTTCGGCCAGTGTCTTTTCCGCGCGCGCGCGGCGGGGAAGCAAGCCTTCGCGCAAAACGCCCTCGTAATCCGAGGAGATGTTGCACACGCGGCCCTGTTCATGGACGAAATGTCCGGCAAGGAGGCGTTCCCTTTCGCCGTCTGCGTAGATGTCGGGAAATTCGAGAATGGTGCGGATGCCGGGAATACGCTCGTCCTCGCGCACGTATACGCGCTCGTTCTCCAAAAGCAGGCGCAGCCTGCGCGCGGCGCGCTTGCTCAGGGGCATATCCTCGCGCTGGATTTGCGCGCGGACGTCGGCCAGCGTTTTTTCGTCGAGCGGCGCGCGCAGCGCCTTGTGCTCGCCGTTGACGATCCATTGAAGCAATGTGTTGATTCTCTCCGTCATAATGCCACCGCCTTGATTCCGTATTTTTCAAAGATTGCCAGGTTCATGTTGGGTTCCCGCTCCGTATCGAAGCTGGGCCTATATTCCTCGCCCAACAGGCCGTACTTGGCGCCTGCCGAGCGGTTATAGCGCAGAAGTTCCACGCGGTCGAGGTTGGGGGCGTCCGCCACCAGCCGGGCTGTGGCCTCAAGGTTTTCGTCTGAATCGTTCACCCCGGGAATAACCGGCACACGGGCGCGGAAAGGCTTGCCGGAGCGGATCAGAGCGCGCAGGTTGGAAAGTATGCGCTCGTTGGGCACGCCCGTGTAGCGCTTGTGCGCCGCGCTGTCAACCAGCTTTATGTCCATCATCACAAGATCCAGGCGGTTGACGACGGAAAGGAAAACTTCCTCGCTGGCGTAACCGCTGGTCTCGATGGCTTTGTGCACGCCTGGCAGACGGTCGCACACGTCCTCCACAAACGCGTGCTGCATAAGCGCCTCGCCGCCGGAGAAGGTCACGCCGCCTTCGTTCATTTGCAGAATCGACGCGTTGCGGCGAATGCGCGCGGCCACGTCGCTGGCTTTCATGGGCGTTCCGGCGATCTGTATGGCGCGGCGCGGACATACGGCTACGCACTTTCCGCAAACCACGCAATGCTTGGGCCGGGGCGGGGGCCCCGCCTCTATACCCTGCGCCGCTTGCGGGCACGCTTTCATGCACTCCCCGCAGTTTACGCACAGGCTCTTGGGAACGGTGCGTTCGGCGCGGGGCTTTAGCCCTTCCGGGTTGTGGCACCACTCGCAGCGCAGCGGGCAGCCCTTCAAAAACACCGCCATGCGAATGCCCGGGCCGTCGTAGACCGCAAATTCCTCAATGTCGAAGACAATGCCGACCGTGTCGCGCATTGCATTTCCCCCTTTATACTTTATAGATAACCCCGGACGCTTGACAAAACCGCCAAATCGCCTTATGATGGTAAAAATAATGTAATTTTTCGCAGAGGAGCGACGCGCCATGCCGCCACGCAATGCAAAAATCAAGCTGCAGGACATAGCCCGCCTGACGGGGCACACCATCGGCACGGTGTCCAAGGCGCTGCACGACCAACCGGGCATTTCCGAAAAGACGCGCGCGCGCATACTGGAGGTCGCCCGCGAAAGCGGTTACATCGGCAACGCCATGGCGGGATCGCTGCGCTCCGGCACAAGCAAGACCGCCGCCATCATTCTGGGCGATATTGCCAACCCCCTGTTTTCCATTTTCGCCAAGGGATTGGTGGCCGCCCTGGCGCGCAATGGGTATAGCGCCATTCTCCTTGACAGCGACGAGGACAGCCATCGTGAAGAACAGGCCGTGGTGACCGCGCTTTCGCGCAATGTGGACGGCGTGTTTCTCTGCCCCACGCGCGCGGACGCGCCGGGGGTGGACGTTCTGCGCCGCAACGGCGTGCCCTGCGTGCTTATCGGCCGCAGCCTGGAAGACGACGCGTCCGACGGCGTTGTTTTCGACGATTTCAGGGGAGGCTATCTGGCCGCCGATCATCTGCTTTCGCTCGGGCACCGGCGCATACTCTTCCTCGTCGGCCCGGAATGCGTTTCCAGCGCCCGCGAACGGCGGCGCGGCTATCTGGCCGCGCTGGAGAACGCAGGCGTCGGCTATGACCCAGCGCTGATGCAGGAAGTGGGCATCACCGCCGACGCTTCGCAGAGCATCGAAAAGGTATTGCACGAGGGCCGGCGTTTTACCGCCGTCTGCGCTTTTTCGGACTATGTGGCCTGGCAGGCCATTTATGTGCTCAATGAACACGGCCTGCGCGTGCCTGAAGACGTCAGCGTCGTCGGCTTTGACGACATACAGTCCGAAATCCGTCTGCCTGTGCCCCTGACCACCATCGGCTGTGGCAAGCGCTTGTTGGGCGAGCGCGCGGTGGAGTTATTTTTGCGCCGTATGGCCGACCCCGACGCGCCCGCGCAGCAGATTTGCCTGCCGGTGACCTTGGTGGAAAGGCATACCGCCATACGCCATGGATAACGTTTTCCATAATCGCCCGAAGCAACTCCTCCGCGATGACGAAGGAGTTGAGCGCCGGAATTGCGCCCGCCGGGCGTGAAACGTCAATTTCCTTGAGCGCAGTGCAGGCGCGAACATAGCCCCTCGGCCGGGGACAGCCCAGCGCGCAGCATAAAACTCCGCGACAAATTAAACTCCGGCCAGGCAGGCGCGGACAGGCGCCCGCTTGGAAATCGGGGAAAGCCGGAGACGGCGGAAAGGATCGCGGCGGCCGAAACCTTCCGGTAAGTTCAGCCCTCCTCGGGCGGGGTATGGCGCGCAAACGCGACACAGAACAGAATGGCCGGCCGCGGGAACGAGGCTTAATCATCCAAACCGCACAGCAAGCGCGCAAACGCGACCCAAAGTGGAACCATTGGCGCACAGAACCCCGCTTGGCCGAAGCCCTCCGTCAAATTCGAATATTCCCGTACACGGCATGGCGCGCAAGCGGGCCTGATGCGCGACAGTCGGTGGCGGGGATGGAAGCCTGCGCGGCTGTGGCCCTTTGGACGAGTGTATCCCTTCCAGACATAGCATGGCGCGCAAGCGCGGTCTGGAGTGGGGAAAACGGTCGCAGGGGATGGAACCTGCACAGCCGATTCTTCCAGCGCATCTATCCCTTTCCGGACACCGCCACAAAACCTGCGCGGCTACGGCCTTCCGACAAGTACATGCCTTGCCGGATGTGGCATGACGCGCAAGCGCGGTCTGGAGTGGGGAAAACGGTCACAGGAGATGGGCCTGTGCGGCCGATTCTTCCAGCGAATCCATCCCTTTTCGGATATCGCCATACAGCCCGCCTAATCGCGGCCTTCCGACAAGTACATGCCTTCCCGGATGTGGCATGGCGCACAAGCGCGGTCTGGAGTGAGGAAAACGGTCGCAGGAGATGGGCCT
>CAJFUU010000216.1 GCA_904420265.1 uncultured Clostridia bacterium | reverse complement strand
TACGGCCAGCGCTTCCTCAATGCGGGCAAAGCTCATGCGCGTGCGCTTGCCCATCTGCACCGGATGAACCATCCAAAAATCACCCCAGACTTTCTAAAAAATCGGCAGACAGAAGTGTAAAATCTTTGCGAATTTTTCACGAGCCGCCCGTGCGGTTTTGCGACAAATTAGCCAATTTCAAGCAAAAAATCCGCATTTTGCCAGCCAAAAGCGCAAAAAGGGGATTTTCGTCCACATTACCGCAATAATATATAATATCAAATGATTTTTTGCCTGTCAAGGTCATTTTGAGCCGTTTTTGCCGGAAATTTCCGGATTCAATCAAAATTTAACATTATACCCCGCACAAACATCTCGATTGATAACTTGCAAAAAATTTTTAAAAACGAATAATTTCCTGCAAAAATCAACCCTTTTCCTGTGTGTGGAAATGTGGTATAATAGGCGTGCAATCCATGAGAAAGGAAGCGCATATAAAATATGAAAATTGCCATCGCAAGCGACCACGCCGGCTATGACTACCGGCAAATGCTGGCCGAACATTTGCGCGCGCAGGGGCACGAGGTGATCGACTGCGGCTGCCCGGGCAAAGAAAGCTGCGATTATCCAATCTTCGGCCGCAAGGCGGCGCAATTGGTGAAAAGCGGCGAATGCGAACGCGGCGTGTTGGTGTGCGGCACGGGGTTTGGCATTTCGCTTTCGGCCAACCGCATTCCCGGCATCCGCTGCGTCAATTGCACGGATGTGCTCACCGCGAAGATGAGCCGCCTGCACAACGACGCCAATATGATCGCCGTAGGCGCGCGCGTGGTGGGCGAGGATACGGCCAAGCTGCTGGTGGATACTTTCCTGACCACGCCGCATGAAGGCGGAAGGCACGCGCGCCGCGTGGCGCTGATTGACAGCCTGCCGCTTGTGTGATGCGCGCTTATCCTTACATAAAGCGGGGAGCGGATTTTGTTTTGTCGCTTCTGGCGCTTGTGTGCCTGTCGCCGTTGTATATTGTCCTGTCGGCGGCGGTCAAAGTCACCTCGCCCGGCCCGGCGTTGTTCAAACAGCGCCGGGTGGGACGGGGTGGGCGGATTTTTACCATTTATAAGTTCCGTACCATGCGCACAGACACCCCGCGCGATACCGCCACCCACCTTCTGAGCGACCCGGGCCGTTATATAACGCCCGTGGGCGCCTTTTTGCGCCGTTCGAGCCTGGACGAGCTGCCTCAGTTTTTCAACGTGCTGAAGGGCGATATGTCCATTGTCGGCCCGCGCCCGGCGCTTTACAATCAGTACGACCTCATCGCCGCGCGGGAAGCGGCCGGGGTCAACAAAGTGCGACCGGGCATCACCGGCTGGGCGCAAATCAACGGCCGGGACGAGTTGCCCATACCCGTAAAAGTAAAGTACGACCGCGAATATGTGGAAAACCTCTCGCTGAAGATGGACGTGCGCTGCTTTTTCGGCTCGGTTTTGGCCGTTCTGCGCGCCGACGGCGTCCGCGAGGGCGGAACAGGGGGCAAAAAAAGTGCGTAAAGTGCTCATTGCGGGCCAGCACAGCTTCATCGGCACGGCTGTGGAGCGCCGTCTCGCCGCCTTTGAGGGCAGCTATGCGGCGCAAGCGCTGGACATGCATGGCGACGCCTGGAAGGCGTTCGATTTTTCCCCGTTTGATTGCGTTGTTCACGTGGCGGGCATCGCCCACGTTTCTCCAAAGCCGGAATTGCGCCCCGTTTACGAGGCCGTCAACCGCGATCTGGCCGTGGCCTGCGCGCGACGGGCGCGGGAGATGGGCGTAAAACAGTTTATCTTCCTTTCCAGCGCCATCGTCTTTGGCGCGGCCGCGCCGGCCGGGCAGGATCGCGAAATCACCCCGGACACCTCCCCCTCCCCGGAGGGCGCCTACGGCCGCAGCAAGCTGGAGGCCGAGCACGGCCTGCGCGCTTTGGAAGACGGCCGCTTTCGCGTCGCCGTCCTGCGGCCGATGATGGTCTTTGGCGCGGGATGCAAGGGCAATTACACCCGTCTTGCCGCCCTTGCCCGGCGCTGCCCCGTCTTTCCCGATTTCCCCAACCGCCGCGGCATGGTGTACATAGACGATTTGGCGGAGCTGATCCGCCGTCTTATTGATACCGGCGAGGGCGGCGTATTCCATCCCCAAACCTGCGTGGCCTCCACGACGGACATCGCCCGCGCCGTGGCCGGGGCGCACGGGCGGCGCATGCTGTTTACCCGCGCTTTCAATCCGCTTTTGAAGGCGGCGGGCGCTTCAGGCGTGGCGCGCCGGGCCTTTGGCGGCTTTTACTACCGCGAGGACATGGCCGCGCACGGCTATGCGCCGGGCGCGCTCTCCCTGGAAGAGTGCGTGGCCAGAACGGAGGAAGGACATGGCTGACCTGACCGCCATTGTGCTGACCAAAAACGAGGAAAAGAATCTGCCGGATTGCCTGGCCTCCCTGCGCGGCTTTGCCAGCCGCGTGGTGGTGGTGGATTCGGGAAGCGGCGACCGCACCGTAGAGATCGCCCGCGAATACGGCGCAGACGTGCTTGTCCATGCCTTTACCACGCATGCGCGCCAGTTCAATTGGGCGCTTGACAACGCCGGCATACAGACCGAATGGGTGCTGCGCGTGGACGCGGACGAGCGCATGACCGAGGCGGTCAAAAACGAATGCGCGCCGATTCTCGCCCTGGGGCGGGAAAGCGGCGTGTGCGGCATTACCATGGAAGCCAACTTCTACATGCTTGGCCGGCGGCTGCGCTTTGGCGGAGCGAAAAAGCGCAAGCTGATGATCTTCCGCTATGGCTGCGGCCGGATTGAAGACCGTTTCATCGACGAACATACGCTGCTTACCGAGGGCCGCGACGTGCGCATCCGCGCCCGTTTCGACCACTATGACTTTAAATCCATCGACCACTTTGCAAACAAGCTCAATTGGTACGCCACCCGCGAAGTCATGGATGTTCTGGGCAAAAACGCCGGCAACGCGGGGCTTGAAAACGCCGGCATCCGCCGCACGCGCAAGCTGAAAAACGGCCTGTATTACCGCCTGCCGCGCTTTTTGCGGGTTCTGTGCATCTTTGTGTTTCGCTATATTTTTCAGCTCGGCTTTCTGGACGGCGTGCCGGGATTGATCTATCACTTTATGTACAGCTTCATGTACCGCTTTCTGGTGGACGCCAAGATTTACGAAGCGCAAAAAACCGGCAACCGTGCGCAGACGCTCTCCGCGTTGGAGGCGCGCGACTGATGCGCGTCTTGCACGTCTTTACCGTGCCGGTGACGCGCAACGGCATCACCATGTTCGCCCTGCAGCGCCTGCCCGGCCTGCGCGCCGCGGGCGTGGCGGTGGATTTTGTTTCCCCCGGCGCGGTGGAAGCAGACCTTCTGCGTCAAATTGAAGGGGAAGGCGCGCGCGTATTCGTGCTTGCTCAAAAACGGCCCGGCCGCGCCTATCTGGGCGCGCTTTCCGCGCTGGTGCGGTGGGAAAGGTACGATATTGTGCATGCCCATGGAAACTCTTCCTCGCTGTTTTTTGAAATGCTCGCCGCGCGCCTGGGCGGCTGCCGCGCGCGCGTGGCCCACAGCCACAACACAACCTGCAACCACATCCGCCAGGACAGATACCTGCGCCCCTTGTTCTACCGCAGCTATACGGCTGCCGCCGCCTGTGGAAACGACGCGGGCAAATGGCTGTTCGAAACGCGGCCCTTCACCGTGCTGCCCAACGCGGTGGACATCGCCCGTTTTCGCTTCAACCCCCAAACGCGCGCGCATATGCGCGCGGCGCTGGGCATCGACGAAGGCGAAATGGTGCTCGGCCATGTGGGCCGCTTCAACGGCCAGAAAAACCATCGTTTTCTGCTGGAAGTTTTCAAGGCGTTTCTCGCTCTGCGCCCCAACGCGCGGCTTTTGCTGGTGGGCGACGGTTATCTGGAAGCGGAGGCGCGCGCCCAGGCGGCACCCCTCGGGCAACGCGTGATTTTCGCCGGCAGCGTGCCCAATCCCGAAGCCTATCTCTGCGCCATGGATAGCATGGCTCTGCCCTCTCTGTTCGAAGGTTTCCCCACGGTGCTTCTGGAATGGCAGTGCGCGGGCCTGCCCACGCTGGTGAGCGACCGGGTCACCCGGGAAGCAGCGCTCACGCCGCTTGCGCGCTATCTGCCCCTGGAAGCGGGCGCCGCGGCCTGGGCGGAGGCGCTTGCGGCTTTGCCCGCCCCGGAGCGGACACAGGCCTCGGAAACGGGCGCCGCGGCGCTGAAGGCGGGCGGCTACGCCCTGGAGGACGCGGCGGACGCGCTTTTGCGCTTTTACCGGACAATTTCCGGCCCCGGGAAATCCCGTTCGCCATGGAACCGGCGCGGCGCGCCGTAAAATCGCGGGAATTCCGTCCCAGACGGCACTGCGTCCGTCCCCGGCGGGCAAAGGCGGTTGGCGCATGAAAAGGCATCAGGCAGGCATATGCAGTGCATCCCCGGCGCAGGGCAACCACTTGCGAAAGCGCGGCGGCAGCGAGCGGGTTCTCTACACGGAAATACGGCAAAGTATCGCGAAAATACGGCCGGAACGGATGCGTAGGATAACGTTATGGAAGGAAGAACCGTCCCCCGCTGTGCATGGAACGTTTCCTGCGTTTTGCCTTTCTGCCCCAGGCCGGCTTGTAAACGATTGCCCGATCCTCGGCGCGCGAGGCTTGACTTGCGCGCCGCCTTCGGCTATACTGGTTCTTAATTCACAAGGTTGCAAAGGAGGTTTGGCCATGGACAGTCTGGAAACGCGCATTTTGGAAGTGCTTACGGACGACGCACGCACGCCGGTTTCGGAAATCGCCGTGATGTTGGGCCGCGCTGAGGAGGAAATCGCCGCCGCCATTTCGGATATGGAGCAAAAACGCATTATTCTCAAATATCCGGCGCTGATCAATTGGGACAAGGTGGAATCGGGCGAGGTAGAGGCGCTGATCGAGGTGCGCGTCACCCCGCAGCGCGATCACGGCTTCGACGCCATCGCCGAACAGATTTACCGCTTCGAGGAAGTGCGCAATGTCTACCTCATGTCCGGCGGCTATGACCTGTTGGTGATGCTCAAGGCCCCCAGCCTGAAAAAATTGGCGCTGTTTGTGGCCGAAAAACTTTCCACCATTGAGGGCGTGCTTTCCACGGCTACGCATTTCGTGCTCAAGCGCTACAAAAACGAGGGCGTTATCACCGATGAAAAACGCGAAGACAGGAGGCTCAAGGTTACGCCGTGAATTACGAAAAGGTTCTCTGCCGCCGCGTGGCCGAGGTGCCGCCGTCGGGCATTCGGAAGTTCTTCGACATCGCCAACGAGATGGACGACG
>CAJFUU010000215.1 GCA_904420265.1 uncultured Clostridia bacterium | reverse complement strand
CCCCTCGCAGGTGATGGCAGACGCCAATGGGCGCGCGGGGTGCGCCACATAAGCTATTATACTCCATCGGCTATGTAGCCGTCAAGCAAATCCGCCCTCCAGCAAAGTTATTTTCAGAATAAATCGCGGCTTGACACAGTTATGCCATGCTCTCAGAGAGTTTATCGCCGCCCAACAGGTGGAAGTGCAAATGCTCAACCGACTGCGCGCCATCGCGCCCGCAGTTGGTCACCACCCGGAAGCCGGACACGGAAACGCCCTCCGCGGCGGCCACCGCCTTCACCGCGCGCAGCACAGCCGCGGCGGTCGCTTCGTCGCACTCGAGGATATTGCGCATGTGCTTCTTCGGTACAATCAGCACATGCACAGGGGCCTGGGGGTTGATGTCGCGAAACGCGAACACGTTCTCGTCCTCATATACCTTATCGCCAGGAATCTCCCCAGCGATGATTTTGCAGAAAATACAATCCATAGCGTTCACCTCCCATCAGTCCACAGCTTCCCCGTATGCGAGCGTTCCCTCGCACCTCAGGATGTTTACCCCGCGGATTTGGCCCGGACGGGCCTTGGCCCGCACGCGCACGTACTGACCGGTGTAACCCTCTGCCTCCGCCGGGCCGGTGGCGGTCTCAAACAGCACGTCCTGCCGCGTTCCCACCAGTTCTGAGACGTATTTTTCTTCCAATTGGTTCCCCAACAGCAAAAGTTTTGCCGTCCGCTCGCGCTTGACCGCCTCTGGCACCTGGTTTGGCATTTCGTCCGCCGCCGTGCCTTTGCGGCGCGAATAGGGAAACACATGGATGCGGGCAAAGCCCACCGCGCGCACAAAATCTAGCGTTTCCTGCGCCTCCTGCTCCGTCTCGCCGGGAAAGCCGGTGAGCACGTCCGTCGTGATGGCGCAGCCGGGCATGTATCTGCGCAGGCGTTCCACCGCCTCCATATACTGCTCCGGCGTGTAGCGGCGGCGCATGCGCTTGAGCACCCCCGCCGAGCCGCTTTGCATGGAGAGGTGAAACTGCGGCATCACCGGCCCAAGTCCGGCTATGCCGCGGGCGAACGCTTCCGTGACCACAATGGGTTCCAGCGAGCCGAGCCGCACGCGCAAAGCCGCCTCGGCCACGGCGCGCACGGCGTCCAAAAGCGTGTTTTCCGTGCCGCGCCCATAACTGGCCAGATGAATGCCGGTGACGACAATTTCCGGATAACCCGCCGCCGCCAACCGCCCGGCCTCGGCGCGCACGTCTTCCAAAGGCATGGAGCGCACCGGGCCGCGCACCGTGGGGATGATGCAGTAGGCGCAGTAGCGGTCGCAGCCTTCCTGGATTTTCATGGTGGCGCGCGTTTTGCCCTCGTGCCGGGTAACGAAAAGGTGCTCAAAGGAAGCGCCTTTGAGCGGGGATACGGCGTTGACCGGGCCCTCGCGCAGGGCGCGCTGCAGAAGTTCCACCACTTCAGCGCGCCGCTGCACGCCGATGACCAGCGCCACGTTATCCATTTTGAGAAGCGCCTCGGCCTCGCGCTGGGCCAGACAGCCGGCGACGATAATGGCGCTATCCGGGTGTTCGCGCGCCACGCGGCGAATGAGTTTCCTGGATTTCTGATCGCCCGTGCCCGTGACGGTGCAGGTATTGATCAGATACGCGTTGGCCTCGGCTTCAAAGTCCACCGCCGTCCAGCCGGCGCGCTCGAAGGATTCGCGCATGGCCTCGGTATCGTACTGGTTGACCTTACAGCCGAGGGTATGAAAGGCGATTGTACTCATATTTCCCCCATGACGGCCATAACGATGGCGGCGGCGGCCAGGGCCGCGGTTTCGGTGCGCAATATGCGCGCGCCCAGCGTCACGGTTTTTGCGCCGCTTTCCGCAATTTCCCGGGCAGTGATGCCGCCCTCCGGGCCGATGAGCAGGCCGATGTCCTCGCTGGGCGGAAGATCGGTCAAACGCCCATCCGCCGCTTCCTCCCATGGCGCGACAAGCAGGGCGCGCTGCCGCATATCCCTTACAGCCTTTTCCCACGGCATCGGCTCGGCAATTTCCACCGGCAGGGCGCGGCGACACTGTTTGGCCGCCTCCCGCGCAATTTTGCGCAGGCGTTCCGTCTTTTCAAAACGGCGCACGGAACGCTCCATTTCCACGGGAACGAGGCGGGAAACGCCCAGCTCAGTCAGCTTCTGCGCCAGCATTTCCAGCTTGTCCGCCTTGGGAACGCCCTGATAGACCGTCAGGCGCACGCGCGGTTCGTTGGCGGGCAAGGCCTCCAGGATTTCCACCGCGCCTTCCTCTCCCAAACGCGCCAAAAAGCGCCCGCCCACACCGTCAAGGGCGACAATTTCGTCGCCCGGGCGCAGACGCAGCACTTTTGCCGCGTGGCGGCTGTCCTCCGGCGAAAGGCGGCCGCCCTCTATGTAAAAGGCGTTCACGGCCTGCGGGCGGCAATGGCCGTCCATTCGCCGTCGTCGAGAATTTCCAGATTCTGATAGCCCGCCGCCTCCAACGCGGAGACGACCTCGCCCTTCTTCTCGCGGGCGATGCCGGAGCAGATAAACAACCCGCCGGGCAGTATATGCCGCTTGACCGGGCCACACAGCGCGATGATGACGTCGGCAATGATGTTGGCTACCACCACATCGGCGGCTTCGTCCACATGGTCGAGCAGATCACCCTGCCTGACACGGATAATCTCTGCAAAGCCGTTGTTTTCCACGTTCTCCTTCGCCACGCGCACGGCCACGGAATCCAAATCAATGGCCAGCACGTCGCGCGCGCCCATATGGGCGGCGGCGATGGCGAGAATGCCGGTGCCGGTGCCGAGGTCGATGACCTTCTGGCCGGGGCGCACGTGTTCCTCGACGAGGCGCACGCACATGCCGGTGGTTTCATGCGTGCCGGTGCCAAAGGCCATGCCGGGATCGAGCTCGATGATGTGGTCGCCCGCCTGCGGCGCATATTCGCACCAGCTTGGCTTGACAACCATGTGTTTGCCAAGGCGGATGGGTTTGAAGTCCTTTTTCCAGTTTTCCGCCCAGTCTTCCTCATCCACGGTATTGGTGAGGATTTCCAGCTTGCCCAACGCGAAGGGAAGTTCCTGCGCGCGCAAGCCGGATATGCCCTCGCGGATGGAAGCCATGGCGCTTGCAAGGCGCTCGTCCACAGGGTAATAGCCTGTGACGCGCACATCGTCGCCAATGCGCTCGGCAATGGCCTCGTCAATGATGTCCCACTGGCCCTCCGGCCGCTGGTTTAAGTAGACGTCGTTTTTATCCTCGATCATCACGCCCGCGCTGCCGGCCTGTTCCAGAATGGCCGAGACCATTTCCGAGCCCTCTGTGGTGGTGAGCACCGTTACTTCCGTCCACTGCATTTACGAATTTCCTCCAAACGCCTCTTTTACGCGGTCAAAGAAGGACTTTTTCTGCTCGTACTCCTGCCCGGTGACAGTGCCGTCGAACTGGCGCAGGATGCTCTTCTGCTTTTCGCTGAGCTTTTTGGGAATTTCTACATTGACTGTCACGTACAAATCGCCCTTGCCGCCGCCGCGCAGCGAAGGAATGCCTTGTCCGCGAATGCGGAAGGTCTGGCCGGGCTGCGTGCCCTCGGGGAAGCGGTACTTGACGGGCCGATCCAGCGTAGGCACGTCGGCTTCTGTGCCCAGCGCCGCCTGCGTAAAGGTAAGCGGCATGTCCAAATACAAATCGGTGCCGTTGCGTTTGAACAGCCTGTGCGGGCGCACGGTGACGACAATCAAAAGGTCGCCGGCCTCGCCGCCGCGCTCGCCCGGCTCGCCCTGGCCGCGGATGGTGACAATCTGGCCGTTGTCTATGCCCGCCGGGATGCGCACGGTGCGGCGCTTGGAGGTGCGCACCTTGCCGCGCCCGTTGCACTTCGGGCAGGGGTCGGAAATCGTTTTGCCGCTGCCGTGACAGTTGGGACAGGTGCGTACGTTCTGAATGGTGCCAAAGGGCGTGTTGGAAGTAGTGCGCACCTGGCCCGTGCCCTGACAGGTGGGGCAGGTCTGCGGCTGCGTGCCGGGTTTGGCGCCCGTGCCGTGGCAGTTGGGGCAGGCCTCGTCGCGCACCAGATTGATGTCCTTTTCGCAGCCCTTGGCCGCCTCTTCAAAGGAAATGGTTATATCGTAGCGCAAATCCGCGCCGGGCGTCGGGCCCTGCTCGCGCCGCGCGCGGCTGCCGCCGCCAAAACCGCCGCCGAAAAACGACGAGAAAATATCCTCCACATCAAAGCCGCCGAAACCGCCGAAGCCGGAGAAATCGCTGTATCCGCCTCCTCCGGCGCCGCCCGCGCCGGGCTGCTGATGGCCGAAGCGGTCGTACTGGGCGCGCTTTTTCGGGTCTGAGAGCACCTGATAGGCCTCGTTGACCTCCTTAAACTTTTCCTCGGCGTCCTTGTCGCCCGGATTGACGTCCGGGTGCAGCTTCTTGGCCAGCTTGCGGTAGGCCGCCTTGATGGCGGCTTCGTCGGCCGTGCGCTCGACGCCGAGCACTTCATAATAGTCGCGTTTTGCCAAGGGT
>CAJFUU010000214.1 GCA_904420265.1 uncultured Clostridia bacterium | reverse complement strand
GCTTCGCGCGGCGCAATTGGCGGCTCCACTTCCCCCTCGGGGCGACCATAACGACGGCGGGAGTCTTCCTCTTCCTCGCCGGCAGAACGGAACGCTTCGCGCGGTTCGGCATCCTCCTTCCCTTCGGGACGGCCGTAGCGACGGCGAGCGGCTTCCTCTTCTCGGGCAGAGCGGGCTTCGCGCCGCACAGCCGTCTCTGCGCCGTCGGCCGGTTGGCCCGCATCATCTTCCGCAGATGCCTCCATTGGCTTGGCGTGGCGCGCGGCGCGACGGGGGCGCGGCGCAACGTCCTCTTCCCGCTCGCGCTCCGCAAAGGCGGACTCGGGACGGCCATAGAGCCGGCGCTCCTCGTCCTTTTCGGGCGCGGGCGCATCCGGCGTGTCCAATGGGCTTCCGCAAAAGCCGCAAAACAGCCGGTCGTCCGCGTTTTTCTTCCCGCATTTTGCGCAGTACACCTCAGGCCCTCCCTTCCTGATCAGTTAAGCCCCCGCAAGTATTCATAGTCCGGGTCGCCGTAAAACTCCCGTTCTCCTTCTACCTCTTCGCCCAGCGCCTCTATGGCGTTGCGAATTTCCAAATACTCAAAGTACGTCAGATCGCTGAGCGAAAGCGCGGCCCGGAGCGGCCCCACAGCGCGCGCGTCGCCGTACCGCCCCAGCAGTTTGGCGGCAAAGGCGCGCTTTTCCGGGCGGTTTCTGAACATATCCACCATATTTGTATAGATGTGTTCATCGCCGGAAAAGTTGCATAAAATTTCCAAAATCAACATTTGCGCAAACTCCGACGCCCCCGCATAGCCCGCAAGCAGGCGCTCGCGCGCTTCCGTACCGGCGCGTTCGCCCAGGGCCTCGGCGGCGCGCTCCACCAATTCGCCGCTTTGCGTCGCGGCCAGCACCGCATCCGTAGCCACGGCCATGGCCCGTTCGCCATCAAACCCCAGCAACAAATCAAACGCCTGCGCGCGGGCGATGGGCGGCGCTTCCACATTGCGGGCCAGCGCTTCCAGCCGCGGCGCGCAAACCGCGCCCAAATCGTCGAAGCGCTCCAAAAGCAGTTCAGGAATTTCGACGTTTTCCCGCGCGTAGGCAGTCAGAAGTTCCGTCAGCGCTTCGGGCGTTGCAAGGCGCGCAAACCAGGCGCGGGGCGAAAGGCCGTTCAGGCGCTCGTCTGGCGTCTGCGCCCATTCGGCGTAGAGCGTTTCGGCAAGCGCCTCGGCGGCATCCTCGTCGATGTCCCCGGCCACGCGCAGCTTTTCGGCCACGCTGGCGCGAAACATTGCGGAAAAGTCAATCGGCGCGATCATTGCCATCCTCCTCAATCGCGTCCGCGATACGGGTTGCATAAAACACCGTCGTGCGGAACGCGCAACCAAACTGGCGGCAGAGCCGGCGGAACGAGGGCTTTGCGCCGCGCATGGACAAATAACAATACGTCAGCGCCGCCGCGTAAGCGGGAATGCGCCGCCGCAGGCAGGGCACCAGACGCCGCCGGGCGCGGGCGCGCAGGGCAATCAGCGCCATGGCCGAGGCGGGGCTGAGGCCATATTCATCTTCCAGCACCTCCACGGCATAACGGCAGGCCTGGCGAAGCCCGATGGGCAAACGGGGCAATATATCTTCCGCGTCCGGCAAAAGGCCGTCCTGCGCGTCGATGCTCGGAGGCAGGGCGCGGGAGAGATCCACGCCGCGCATGCGCAAAAGCATCAGGGCGTTGAATTTCATGTCGTAGGAAATTTCCGGGCGCGTGAGCACTTCGCGCAGCGTGGCCTCGGCCTCGGCGTCTTCCAGCGCGGCCAGCGCCGTCACGGCGGCGCGGCGGAACTGCGGGTTGGCCACCGTCAGGCACCATTTGAGCAGCGTGCGGAATTTCTTATCTTCCCGCCAGGGCGTTTCCAAATCGCCGCAATGCTGCGAGAGCATGTCCGAAACGTATTTGAGCCGCTCAAACGCCTCCTTCTGAGGCACCTGATAGGCATAGTCCGGCGTCTCCCCGTCCAGGCTTCCATCGGAGGCGGCGCGGATATAGTATGCGGCGACGGTATCGTCCGGGTCGATGCGCGCAATGCGCTCCCAGAACTTCTCCGCGTCTTTCACGGCGCCGCCGCTGCGCAAAAGCGCTACGGCGCGCACGTGCAGAAGTTCGCGGTCGTAGGGCGTTTGCTGCATGGCCAGCCGGGCGCACTCTCCGGCCTCGCGATCCATGCCCAGTTCGCCCAGCGTGTGGATAAGCATGCGCGCTTCGACATCCACGGGATGCATCTGCATGGCCCGTTCGGCCATCTGACGGCTCTTGCGCGGCATGCGCTTCATGTGGTAAAACTGCGCGGCAATGCACAGCGTGCGCACGGAGGTTTCCGCTTCGGACGCCCCGCGCATCTCCTGGCGGGCCGCCCGGTGCCGGCCGCAAAACTCCAGGGCCGTGGCGTAGAGGGCGCGAATCTCGTCCCGCCCCGGCTCCATTTCCAGGCTGCGCTCAAACAGACGGGCAGCGCGGTCGAATTTTTCCTCCTT
>CAJFUU010000213.1 GCA_904420265.1 uncultured Clostridia bacterium | reverse complement strand
CTGCGCTCCTTCAAAGATGAAGGCGGCGCGGAGATGCCGCATTTGTTCCCCGAACGCATTGAAGCCTTCGCGGCGAAGTTTGCGGAGGAGTGATCGCGTGAACCTGCCGCGCAAGGGCTGCTACCGCCACTTCAAGGGCGGAGAATACGAACTGCTGTACATCGCTCGCCATTCCGAGACGGATGAGCCGATGGTGGTTTATCGCGCCCTGTATCCCTGTCCGGACACGCCGAACGGCGAAGGCATATGGGCGCGCCCGCTTGCTTCGTGGAACCGTCCCGTCGAGATAGACGGAAGGATGGCGCCGCGTTTTGCGCTTATCGAGACGGCCGCCTTGGACGGACAAGGCGCTTTGCCGGAAGACTTGCGCGCGACAGCAGAAAAAACGGCGCAGAAAAAATTCCCGCTCCGTCCCGCGCCGGGAGCCAATGGAGTGCAGGATGCGCAAAACGGTCACGCTTTTCCGGAGGACAATGCGCCGCAGATGTCGGGATTATCTGCGCCCATGGCAGAGCGAAATGGGGCGCAAGAGACGCAAAACGGCCACGCTTTCTTGGAAAGTGATAAGCTGAGGATGACAGGATCGTCCTCGCCCATGGCAGAGGAAAGTGGAGTGCAAGATGCGCAAAACGGCCACGCCTTCCCGGGAAGCAATGCGCCGCGGGTGGAAGGATTATCCGCGCCTATAGCGGAGGGAGACAAAGCGCAAGAGACGCAAAACGGTTACACTTTCCCGGGGAGCAATGCGCCGCGGGTGGAAGGATTCTCCGCGCCCATAGCAGAGCGAAATGGAGCGCAAGAGACGCAAAACGGCCACGTTTTCTCGAAGGACAACGCGCCGCAGATGTCGGAAATGTCCTCACCCATAGCGGAGCGAAACGAAGTACAGGATGCGCAAAACGGCCACGCTTTCCCGGAGGACAATGCGCCGCAGATGGCGGGATTCTCTGCGCCCATGGCAGAGCGAAGTGGAGCGCAGGATGCGCAAAACGGTCACGCCTTCCCGGAGAACAACGCGCCGCAGATGTCGGGAATGTCCTCACCCATAGCGGAGCGAAACGAAGTACAGGATGCGCAAAACGGTTACACTTTCCCAGGGAGCAACGTGCCGCAGGCGTCGGGACTGACTTCGTTCGCAATAGACGGAGTTGAAACGCAAGAGGCGCCGCTTCCCGAGCCGCCGCCAGAAGAGGATTTTGCATGGAGCGCCCCGCCGGACGAGGAATTTCCCATTCCGCCGCAAGAGACGGCCGCTGTATCGGGAAAGGCCCCGCCCGAGGCGCCGGAAGCCGTGCTCAAGCGCGTGTTCGGCTATGCGTCGTTTCGCGCGGGGCAACGGCCGGTTATAGACGCCATCCTCTCCGGCCGCGATGTGCTGGGCGTAATGCCCACCGGCTCGGGCAAGTCCGTTTGCTATCAGGTTCCCGCGCTGGCCCTGCCGGGCTGCGCGCTGGTTGTCTCGCCGCTGATTTCGTTGATGAAGGACCAGGTGGCGGCGCTCAGGCAGGCGGGCGTGGCGGCGGCTTTTCTCAACAGTTCGCTTACCGAGCGGCAGATGGACGCGGCGCTGGCCAACATCGCCGGCGGGCGCTATAAGCTGATCTATATTGCTCCCGAGCGCCTGCTTACGCCGCGCTTTCTGAATCTGAGCCGGATTTTGCCCATCTCGCTTGTGGCGGTAGACGAGGCGCATTGCATCTCCCAATGGGGGCAGGACTTCCGCCCCAGCTATCTGGACATTCCGGAGTTCATTGCCGCGCTGCCGCAAAGGCCGCCGCTGTGCGCCTTTACGGCTACGGCCACGCGCCGCGTGCGCGCGGATATTGCGCGTCTGCTGGATTTGCGCGATCCGTATACGCTGGTGACGGGTTTTGACCGGCCCAATCTGCGCTTTTTCGTCGAACGCCCGCGCGAGCGCATGGAGGCGCTGCTGCGCGTGCTCCAGGAGCACGAGGGGCAAAGCGGGATTGTCTACTGCGCCACGCGCAAAACCGTGGAACAGGTCTGCCAGGCGCTGCGCGCGCGGGGAATTTCCGCAACGCGCTATCATGCCGGGCTTTCCGACGCCGAGCGCCGCGAGAACCAGGAGGCGTTTTCCTACGACCGCGCGCAGGTTATGGTCGCCACCAACGCATTTGGCATGGGCATTGACAAATCCGACGTGCGCTTTGTCGTCCACTACAACATGCCCAAGGACCTGGAAAGCTATTATCAGGAGGCGGGGCGCGCCGGACGCGATGGAGAAACGGCGGACTGCGTGCTGTTTTTTGGCAAATCGGATGTGGCGACGCAGCGCTTCTTCATCGACAAAATGGGCGAGGAAGGCGATTTGGACGGCGAGATGCTTGCGAAGGCCAAGCGAGCTGCCTGGGAACGGCTGGAGCAAATGACGGCCTACTGTCAAACCAGCGACTGTCTGCGCGCGCACATATTGCGCTATTTTGGCGAAGACGCGCGAAAGGATTGCGGCTCCTGCGGCAATTGCCTGCATCCGGCGAAGCTGGAGGACGCCTCGCGGCTGGCGTTGCCGGTGTTGCGCTGCGTGCAGGAAGTCAACGGACGCGTCGGCGCGCGGCTGATTCGCTCGACGTTGCTGGGCAGCGGGGAAAAGCGCGTGCGTGAAACGGGGTTGGACCGCTCGCCGCATTACGGGGCGCTGCGCGGCATGCCCAGGCGGGTTCTGGCCGATGTGATCGACGAGATGATCGAGCGCGGCTATCTGGCTTCCAGCGGCGGCAAATACGCTGTGGTGCGCCTGGGGCCGCGGGCAAAGGAGGCCCTGGCGGGAGAAGCGGTTTTGTTGCGCGCGCGGGAGACGGAAGGCGAAAACCCTGCGCCCAAGGCAAAGGGCGCCTCGCACGGCGCCGCCAACGCGGGCCTGTATGGCGCCTTGCGCGGCTTGCGCCTGCGCATCGCCGAGAAGCGCGGCGTTCCGGCCTACATGATTTTTACGGATGCGACCCTGCGCGCGATGTGCGCCATGCTGCCGGAAACGCCTGAGCAGCTTCTGGAAGTCCCGGGTGTGGGCGAGACCAAATTGCGCGCCTATGGCGGCGAATTTCTGCGCGCGATTGCGCGCTGGAAGCGCAAATAAACCGACGGAGCCACGTTTGCGGCCCCGTCGGCGTCGTTTTGCCGCGGCATTTTGCCGATTCGCAAGTCCTATAACGCGCGAATGCAACGGCGCGATAGTTTGCTTTCCTACGGCTCTATGCCGGCCTCCTTCAAATATGCGACAATGCGGCGCTTGATTTCCGCTACGCTCGCGCCGTGCGCGCCGCCCAGAAGGTAATCCGCCGCGTCTTGCCACTGTTTCAGGCAGTAATCGCCGTCATTGATATGCAGCATATGAAGAAGCGCTTGCGTGCGCAATTCCGGACGAAGGCGCAAATCCGACACAAAGCACTCCAGCCGCTTGGATTCGTCGTCGAGCAAGTTCCGTTTTGCCGGCTCGTTTCCGGAACAGTTCGCATCGGGCCGGTCGCTTCCGGAGACGCGGAAGCCGCCTGCCATGTCCGCGTAATGCCGGCGATTCAAGAAGGATGACAATTTATCGTTTCTCATAAAAGTTACATATCTATTTTGCATATCGTCGCACCTGGCTCTGATACATATTCATACAGTGTAATTATAGTCTTTTATACACCAAAAGTCAACTATTGGAGTGACAAAATCCACCAATTAAAACCTTAACAAATGTATGCTAAACGTAGCGAGGTGTTTTGTATTGGTTGATTTTGGCAATAGACTGCGCGCGTTGCGCATTGGTAAGGGCTGGACCCAGGAACAGCTTTCCACACGCCTTGGCGTAACCAAGAGCGTTATCAGTGCGTATGAAACCTCCTTGCGTTATCCATCTTACGACATACTCATCCGCATTGCCGCGGTATTTGGCGTTTCATCGGACTACCTGTTGGGCATCGAACAGCGGCAGACCCTAGACATATCCGGGCTGACGGCTGAAAATGAGTGCCTGATTCGCCAGCTGGTCGACGCGCTGCGCAAGTAAAGGCGCAGACAAAGCCGCCGGCGCGCCGCTTACATAAAAAAATCGCGCATTTTGTACTTTTTTCGCATATTGGCCGTGTGGTTTGCGTATAGTATACCAATATTTGCCATACGCGAAAGGAGCGGATTTGAATGGAAAAGATTCGCGTGGTACTGGCGGACGATAATCTGAGCGTTCTTCGCCTTCTGACAGACTATTTTGCCGAAACGCCGGACATTGAGTTGGTCAAGGCGGTGTCCGACGGCGCGCGCGTTGTGGAAACGGTGCGCGCGCACAGGCCGGACGTGCTGGTGACGGATATCATCATGCCCCGGCGCGACGGCTTTCGCATATTGGAGGAGCTCGGCGAGCTCCCCGAGGAGGAGCGGCCCCGCGTGATTGTGCTCACCGGCCTTTCCCGCGACGACTTTATATTGCGTGCGATAAAGCTGGGGGCGAGCTATTACATGGTCAAGCCTTTTGATATGCGATTGCTGGCCAGTCGCATCCGCGAGGTCGCCTCCTCGTTTGAAGACGCCTCCATTGCCGAAATCCCCGCCGCGCGCGAAAGCGCCGGACCGGATGTGGATGAACAGATCACCAACCTTTTTCTCACCATCGGCATTCCCGCCCATATCAAGGGCTATCACTATCTGCGCGAGGCCGTGCGCATGGTGCTTTCCACCCCGGAAATCATCAACCGCATCACCAAGGAACTCTATCCCGGCATCGCCCGCAAGTTTGACACCACCGCCAGCAAGGTGGAACGCGCCATGCGCCATGCCATCGACGTGGCCTGGAGCCGCGGCCGGCTGGATTCGGTCAACAGCATGTATGGTTACAAGGTGCTTTCCCCGGACGACAAACCCACCAACGGCGAGTTCATTGCTCTGGTGGCGGACAAGGTGTCGGTGAAAAAGAGCGCGTGAAGGAACGGAATATCCACAACCACGGAAATCAATTTTGAGAGAGCACCCGAAGGATCATATTCGGAACAAGCAAACAATCAAACATAAGTTTGGAGAAGGCTCGTTTGGGAGTGGTCTTGGATTTGTACTGCTTGATCATTCCCAGGGCAAATT
>CAJFUU010000212.1 GCA_904420265.1 uncultured Clostridia bacterium | reverse complement strand
GTCTCCTCCGGCCAGCCGAGGGTCGAGAACGGCCACAGCGCCGAGGAGAACCAGGTGTCCAGCACGTCCTCGTCCTGATGGACGTGACCGCCGCACTTCGGGCAGGTGGTGATATCCTCGCGGGAAACGGTTATTTCGCCGCAGTCGTCGCAGTAGAAGGCGGGGATGCGGTGGCCCCACCAGAGCTGACGGGAGATGCACCAATCGCGGATGTTCTCCATCCAGTTCAGATACGTTTTTTCAAACCTCTCGGGAACAAAGACGAGTTCCTTGTTCTTTACCACTTCAATGGCCGGCCCGGCCAAGGGTTTCATCTTCACAAACCACTGCGTAGACACCAGCGGCTCCACGTTGTCGTGGCAGCGGTAGCAGGTGCCGACATTGTGGGTAAGCGGCTCAACCTTGACCAGCAGCCCGAGTTTTTTCAGTTCCTCCACCACGGCCTCGCGGCAGGCCTCGCGCGTCATGCCCGCGAACTTGCCGGCGTTTTCGTTCATGGTGCCATCGTCGTTGAGCACGCGGAGGATGGGCAGGTTGTGGCGCTGCGCCACCTCAAAGTCGTTGGGGTCGTGGGCCGGGGTCATCTTCACCGCGCCGGTGCCGAACTCGAGGTCGGCATAGTCGTCGGCGACGATGGGGATTTCGCGGTTCATAATCGGCAGGGTAACGGTCTTGCCCACCATGTCCTTATAGCGCTCGTCGGCGGGGTTGACGCACACGCCGGTATCGCCGAGCATGGTTTCCGGCCGGGTGGTCGCCACCACGATGTCCCCATGCGCGCCGGGATAGCGGATGTGCCAGAGGTGGGAATCCTGCTCCACATATTCCACTTCCGCGTCGGAAAGGGCGGTTTTGCAGGTGGGGCACCAGTTGATGATGCGCGCGCCCCGATAGATGAGGCCCTTTTCATACAGGCGCACGAAGGTTTCGCGCACGGCGCGGCTCAGGCCCTCGTCCATGGTGAAGCGCTCGCGCGACCAGTCGCAGGAAACGCCCAGTTTGCGAAGCTGCTTGACGATGCGGCCGCCGTATTCCTTTTTCCAGGCCCAGGCGCGCTCAAGAAAGCCTTCGCGGCCGATGTCTTCTTTGGAGATGCCTTCGGCCTTAAGGGCCTCCACCACCTTGATTTCGGTGGCGATCGAGGCGTGGTCCGTGCCGGGTACCCACAGGGTGGGATCGCCCTTCATGCGGTGGTAGCGGATGAGCACATCCTGCGGCATTTCGTCCAACGCATGGCCCACGTGCAGTTGACCCGTGATGTTCGGCGGCGGCATGACGATGGTAAAGGGCTTTTTGTCCGGGTCGATCACCGGCTTGAAAGCGCCGGATTTCTCCCATTTTTCGTAAATGCGCGTTTCCACGTCCTGCGGCGAAAATACCTTGTCCATCTTGAATTCCTGCATGGTTTTCCCTCCGTGCGCAAAATGATGCGGTTCCCATGAAAATACTGCCGGGCCAAAAGCGCCGGCGACGCTGTCTTCCCCTGAGAAACGCATAAAAAACGTCTGTCCCAACCAAAGGGCGGGGACAGACCGCGGTACCACCTTTTTTACCTCTTGCGAGGCCTCTTGGCGCTGTACGGGGCGCGCCCCGGCGGACTACTTGCCTTCACCCGCCCGCCTCGGAAGCGACCTTCGCGCCTCGGTTTCCCGGGCGGCCTTTCAGCCTGCGAACCGCCCTCTCTTGGGGCCCTGCGCGCTACTCCTCTTCGTCGTCGGCAAACTGATTATACCAGCTTTGGCCTTTGGAGTCAAGCAAAAACCGCAGGCAAATGCGCAAAAACATCGCGCGGCGGAAAACCGCTTCCGGCGATCACGCCAAAACGTTGGCCAAGCCGCCCAAGGCGCATCCCGCACAGATCGCGCCAAAGCGCCTACGACCGTAACAGCGCGCCGCAGGAAAGGCATCTGTTTCTGCTTGACATCATTTGCTTGCCGCACACGGGGCAGGTTAAAAGCGAATCGCTGCGGTCCACGGCGAACACGCGATTTCCGTGTTTGACATAATTTCTGATCGCTAATAGAGCGTCTTTTGGAGCTTTTCCATATAATCTCTCGGCTGAAGCTGTAGAGTTCAATATCTTCAGCAGTTCGCGCACGTTTTCGTCGCCGCCGTCGAGTATTTCGGAGCAATAATCGTATATCTCCGTCGCGCTTTCCATTGCTTCCATCGCGCGCATGCTGGCTTCGTCAAATGAAACCCTTCCGGGAACAAAAGAAGCCGTATCCGCTTGTGGAGCGCCGGATGCTCTCTCCTCCGCTTTGCCGGACGGCGCTTTGGGGGAAACCTTCTCCGCTTGCGCCTTTGGGCCGCTATTCTTTTTAGCGTCCGCCTGAACAGTCTCGCCGCCGGATGTCTGGCCATGTTTCTGCCGTTCGAGCGCTTTGAGCACGGCCAGTTCCTTTTCCATGCGCAATAGCGCGGCGTTGTTTTCGCTGGTTTTTTCTACAAGTTCACCAAACCCGTACAGGAACAAAGCGCCGACCGCCATGGACAGTATACCCGCGAGCATGACGATCCACCCCACGGCGCTGAAACCCTGCGAAATGAGCGCGATGCCGGCGATGAGGAATACAACAATCCCTATGCCGCAGATAATGGCGACAACGGATTTGATGGTTCCCCCAATATTCCTCTCCTGTATATACTTCTCCTGCATAATCCATTCCCCTCTTCTGTAAGATTTCAAGGCGATTATATGCACATTCTGTAAACTGTCAAGCATTTTTAACAAAATCCAGGAGGAAAACCAAATGCTGCGAGCGCCTCACAGAAAATCGTTTTCACCGTGCGAAGCGGAGCGGGCCGTTTTCCTGCGCTGTTTTTTGCATAGTATAAACCTCGCTTTGAGCGCGGGTTTTGGAAAGCATCTGGCTATAAATAAAATTGTCAGGCCCCCTTTTCAGTAAGTGGACAGGGCCATCGCTTACGAACCAGCCTGAACCAAGCGGACAAAACACAGGAGTATTCCTGCACAGCGGGGCATTGGGGGCCACGCTTCCAATTGTAACGCCGTCCGGCGCATTTACTCCGGCCGCATTTTGCGATACTCCGCCCGTTTCCCCTTGCAGACGGCCTGCCATTGTCATTGCACTTTCCGCAGGCGATTGCCCTGCGGCAAGGCGAGAAGCGCGTTGATAAAAACCGACGCCAGGAGGCCGAGCGTCTGCTTTTAACGGCGTCCGGGGAAGCTGCCGATGCGCCGGCTGTTCAGAGCGGCGAGCGCTGCCAAGGCATACACTTGTAGGCCTTGCACACCCACCCGCCTCAGCCAGTTGTATGATTCGTTTTCCGACGGACGAGCGTGTCGTCTCATATATTTTCTTTCGCCTGAAATGCATACAGACCTAAAACAAACGCGGCTGTCTCCCCCAATCAAACGGGAACAGGCCACTCGCATTTTGCGCAAAAGCAAGGGCGCGGCGTGCCGTTCACACCGCGCTCTTGCCCATCTATACAGTTTTTTGAGCGTTATTTTCTTCCCGGGAGGGTTTCCGTCTTGCTCAACGCAGCGGCTCTTCCTCTGCCAGCGGCGCAGAAAACCCCTTTTCGGGCATCCGCCTTTCAAGCGCGCCGCATCAAAAACTGAAATCGTTTCGGGGATCGCCGCTTTTGCGGCGCACGTCGTCTATGAACTCGATTTCCATGCGCTCGAAGTGAATTTCCTCAACAAAATGATCGGCCGTAAAGGCGGTCATGCGAAACGAGGCAAACTCCCGCTCGTTTTTCGGCAGCCAGATCGGCCGCGGCACGTCCAACTCCCGGCAAGCCTCGTCCAGCGCCTCGCGCGCGCCCTCGAACGTGCATTCCCGGGTTGTCTGACGGTCGATCCTGTGCTTTTTCATCAGCCGCACCCAAAGTCTGGTCATGCCGTCCTCCTCAGCGGTTCAGCTTGCCCTTCGCGCCCTTGGAACCGCGCAATATGTTCGACAGGATGGATGAATCGTAGGAAAACACCGAAGCCTTGCGGTCCGCATAGGCGCTGAAAGCGCACTCCACCATGCGGTCAAGCAGTTTGGCAAAGGGCATTCCCTTCGGTTCCCACAGATAGAAGGCCAGCGAGCCGGGAATGGTATTGGCCTCGTTGATAAAGACGTTTTCGTTTTCGTCGAGAATGAAATCTATGCGCACAACGCCCTTTAAATCCATCGCGCGGAAGGCGCGCACAGCAAGGTTTCGCACGGTCTGCGCCGTCTCTTCGCCGATGGGCGCGGGAATGACGCGCACTTGCGAAGCCATGCCCTCCGCGCCCTTGGCGCCGCTTTCGTATTTGCCCTTGAAGGTGAGAAATTCTTCCCGTGTCACCGGCATTTCCAGCTCGGAGGTTTCCACCTGGTCGCCATAACCGAGCACCGCGCAGTTGACCTCGCGCAGCGGGGAAACGGCCTTCTCCACCAACACGCGGTGGTCGTAGGCCACGGCGGTTTCGATGGCGTCCTCAAGCTGGTCGCGGTCGTGGGCGACGTTGATGCCGATGGAGGAACCCAGGTTGGCGGGTTTGACAATCATCGGGTAGCCAATTTTCTGCTCCGCTTCGTCCATCACGCCGTCCCGCTCGCGGCTCCAACGCCCGCGGTCAAACCATGTGCCCTCAACCACCGGAAAACCGCAACCCTTGAACAGCAGCTTCATGGTAATTTTGTCCATGCCCACGGCCGAGCCCATCACGCCTGCCGAGGTATAGGGCACATTGAACATCTCCAGCAGGCCCTGCAGCGTTCCATCCTCCCCGTTGAGGCCGTGCAAAACCGGCATCACCACATCCAGAAGCGCCACACGCTCCGCCGCCGCGCCGCCGAAAAACTTTTTCTTTTCCGGCAGATGATACAGCGCCAGCTTGCCTTCCTCGCCGGCGGGCAGCACGCGCGTGACCTTCGCCGGGTCAAACTTCTCGTAAAAGCGTATATCGGCCAAGGCTTCGCCCGTATACCAGGTGCCTTCGCGGCCAATATAGATGTAAGTTACGTTGTAATTCTTTTTGTCAAGCGCCTGCGCCGCCTGCAAGGCGGAAATGACGGAAACATCGTGTTCACAGGTGCGGCTGCCATAAATAACGCCGATATTGAGCATAAACCGTTCCTCCCTCATTCGGTATAGTTGTCGGGAAGGTCATTTTCAAACAGCACCGTATCGCCGGGTTTGCCGATGACGCGCAGAAGCGCGCTGGCCTCGTCCAGTTCGGAAACCACATGGATGTCGTCGCGAGAGAAGCCGGAATCCACAAGCCCCTGCAAAATGGGCTTGGTGTGTTTGGGGCCGACGAGTATGGCCACGTCCACGCAGTTGACCATCTGCGTGCCAAAGGCGTAGTTGAGTTCATCTTCCTTATCGCCCTGTTCCACCATGCCGGGGGTGACGATGATGCGCCGCCCGGAGAAGCCGGAAAGCACATTGAGCGCTTCCTGCGAACCGGCGGGGTTGGAATTAAAGGCGTCGTCAATGACGGTCATAACCCCGGGAATGAGTTGCAGGCGATGCTCGATGGGCTCGATTACGCGCACGCCGCGGGCAATTTCTT
The DNA here is from genome assembly GCA_904420265.1 of uncultured Clostridia bacterium. Lineage (GTDB taxonomy): Bacteria > Bacillota > Clostridia > Christensenellales > Aristaeellaceae > Pullichristensenella. Next base: position 2,946 of record CAJFUU010000212.1, on the reverse strand, counting down.
CCATTGATAGCCCCAATTTATGGGCTACGGCCGCGCACAGGGCAATGTTTTGAATGTTGTGTTTGCCCAAGAGCCGCGTGCGGCAGCGCATGGTTGTGCCGTCGGCGCACTTGAGCGTAAAGCGGCTGCCCTGCGGGCCGACTTCGATATCCGTGGCCAGCATGTAGGGCTGACGGTCGGGATTGAAGCCCACGCGGTACTTTTCGCGCTCGCACCGGGCAAAAAGGCGGTCTACATAACTGCCGTCTGAAGAGAAGAAGGCGATGCCGTCCTCGGGCAGGGCTTCAATCAGTTCATATTTGGTGCCGGCGATGTTCTCGATGGAACCGAACGTCTCCAAGTGCTGCGGGCCTACGCTGGTGAGCAGGCCGTATTTGGGATGCACCAGTTCGCAAAGTTCCTTGATGTCGCCCACATGGCGGGCGCCCATCTCGGCAATAAAAATCTGATGCTCCGGCTTGAGTTGCTCGTTGATGACGCGCGAAAGGCCCATCGGCGTGTTAAAGCTGGCGGGCGTAGCCAGCACGCGGTACTTCTGCGAAAGTATATCGCGCAAAACAAATTTGGTGGAAGTTTTGCCATAGCTGCCGGTGATGCCAATTTTGATCAAATCCGGCCTGGTTTCCAGTTTCTTGCGCGCCCGTTCGAAAAACTGGTGGTTGATGCGGTTTTCCACCGGCTGCATGGCCGCGGCGGCTCCCATGACGATATAGGCGTTGGCCGCGTAAAGCAGATATGGCGGCAACGACAGAACCGACAAAACCGCCGACCCCGCCAGGCACAAAAGCGCGATGGCCATATACAACCTGCGCACGCGGCGCGTAAACACCAGCGGTTTCTTGGCAGGGGCGCGCAAATCCATGACCGCCAACACCGCCGTGACCACCACAAACAGCGCCAGCATCACCCAGTTCGCCACGTTTTCGCGCCGCGCGCGCTCGTTGATAAACAGCGCAAAAAACACCGGCAAGTACCAGCTGAGAATTGCTCCGCCCAGACCGACCAGCACGCAATTTTTCAAGAGCCGGTCGCGGTTGCGGCTCATCCAGCGCCGGTAGCCGGGAAGCTGGTAGCTCTCCAGTTGCAGCATATGAACAAAGTGCCGACAGGCAACCGCGCAGCATACGGCCACCAGCACCATGCGAATCAGCATAAACGGCATAACCTACACCTAACTCCTATCCGATCAGGAATTTCCAAGCAATGGCCTTGAAATCCGCATACCTTTCCAGGTAAGCGAAATGGCCGCAGCCCTCCAGGCGAATCAACGCCGCGTCGGGAATTTCCTTCTCCATAACTTCGCCCATCCACAGCGGCGTATCCGTATCCTGAACGCCCCAAATCAGCAGCGTAGAGGCGCGAATTTTGCCCAGCACCGGCCGCAAATCCTGTGAAACCACGCGGTTGAAGGTGGGCCGCATGGTCTTGGAAAGCGCCCGGTAATCGGCCGAGCCGAACTTCTGCACCAGCGCCTCGCGCCAGTCTTCCACGCGCTTGCCCAACAAACGGCGGGTCAAACCGTTGTCCGCCAGGACGCGCAGGCATTTGTATGCGCGCGCGCGCAGCGTGCGTTTTTTGGAAGGGGCCGGCCGCAGCCCTGCGCAACCGGTGAGCACCATGCGCCGCACGGCCTCGGGATGCTCCGCGGCCAACAGAAGCGCCACGCGTCCGCCGAAGGAATGGGCGATTACATCGCAGCCAACAATATCCATTCGGCGTATAAACGCCCAAATCAGTTCCATATATTCCGTCACCGACCAGGGCGCCGGCGGCTCCGGACTATTGCCATGGCCGGGAAAATCGACGGCGTAAACGGTACGCACAGGGGAAAAATCGCGCGTCACCGGCAAAAAGCTATCCGCCTTGCCGCCCCAGCCGTGCAAAAGCAGCAGCGGCGCGCCGCTTCCCGTGCGCTCATAATACAGCTTTACGCCCGCATTGTCAAAATACATCCGTGCCTCCCGAAAAATATTGTAGCGCAGTTTTCCTGAAATGTCCAGAGCGCGTGCGTAAAACAAACGCGTCATTCTCCGCACTTCGCGCCGCAAAACCGCCTGCGAAAGTTTGCGGCCCATGGTCTTCAACTTGTCTGCGGCGCTTTAGCGCGTTCGCCGGGCGCAACCGCAAACGTTCCTTTGCGGCAGGCCAGCGCATTTCGCCTGCCCGTGGAGCGGAGCCGCATTTTTCGCCGTCCGGGCGCGCCCTCGTCTGCTGGCGGCCAACCGCCCTGCATACAAAGCGTCCTGGCCTTCGCGCGAAATTGCAATTCGCCAAATCGCCGCCAGGGGACATTGATTTGCCCCTGAAATCCGTCGCGGGCGCAACGCGCAATTTCCCGCTCGTCCGCCCCGCCGTTGGCAATGCATAACCGCTTACGCAATGCGGCGCGGCAAACTGCAACCGGCGCTTCCGCGGCCAGTCCATCCCGGCAGCAGAGGGCGGCACCTGCCCGGCGGCGTAACGTTTGTCTGCGCAAGCGCGGGGCTTCCTTTTGCACGCGGTTTGGCCACGGGAATCGGTGATCCGCTTGCCTGTGCGGGCATGGAGTTCCCAGGTATGGCAGGACTGGGTGCGACAAAGGAAGCATTTGTCCACGCGGGTGCAAATCTTCCATCAGGAACGGTCCATGGGAAAATGTTTGCCCGCGCGAGCATGAAGTTCCCAAGTATGGCAGGACTGGGTGCGACAAAGCAAAGCGTTCGCCTGCGCAGACACAAATCTTCCGTCGAGATCAGTTCGCGAGAAAGTGGCCGCTCTCATTCGCCCGTGCGGGCGTGGAGTTCCCGGTTCCATCCGCCGATAGGAAAGGCCAATGCCGCATTCGCCTGCGCAGACACAAATCTTCCGTCGAGATCAGTCCGCGAGAAAGTAGCCGCCGTCGCTTGCCTGCGCGGGCGTGGAGTTCCCGGTTCCGTCCGCTGATAGGAAAGGCCAATGCCGCGTTCG
>CAJFUU010000211.1 GCA_904420265.1 uncultured Clostridia bacterium | reverse complement strand
CTTCCATGATCTCCAACAATCTTTCTGCTCTCATTCCTCTATTTTACCACATCCCCCTGCTTTTGTCTTGAAAATTGATTCCCGTGTATCCACAACAACGTGCGCTTGCTTCCGCGGGCATTTTGATGTATAATAGAGAGGAGGAAATGTAAAAAGGAGGGAAACGCTATGAAGTTGATTATTGCCATTGTTCAGGACGAGGATTCCGCGCGCCTGATCCGCAGCCTGATGGAAGCAGGTTATGGCGTAACCAAGCTGGCGACGACGGGCGGCTTTTTGCGCTCCGGCAATACCACGCTGCTGGCCGGCGTTGAAGACGACCGGTTTGACGGCGCGATGGAGGTCATCGAAAAGGTCTGTAAGAGCAGAAAGCAGATTGCCACTTCGCCCTCCCCGATGGCCAGCGCGGCCGGGGTGTATGTGCCGTATCCCATTGAGGTCGTGGTTGGCGGCGCGACGGGGTTCGTGCTCAATGTGGAAAAGTTTGTAAAAATTTAGAAATTTCGGCTGGGGGCGAACCGCTTTGGGGCGCCCCAGGTTCGGCTGCGCGTCGCAGGGCAGTGCGTCCGTGTTGGGCGACGCAAGGCGTCCATCCGCGCGGCAGAAAGGCGTTTGCACGGTTGTTGCTGGAAGAATTTGAGGGTTGCGGCCCGGAAATTGAACATTTGATGCGTTCGGTACGAGCCGGGCGCATTGTGCATGCCTATCTTTTGGCCGGAGGGCGCGGCTGTGGCAAGCGCACGCTGGCGCGGATGCTGGCGCAGGGGCTTTTGTGTGAAGCTGCGCCGGAAGAGCGCCCCTGCGGCCATTGTCCGGCCTGCAAGCGCTTTCTGGGCGGCACGCATCCCGACGTGCGCGTGGTTTCGCCGAAGGGGCGCTCCATTGGCGTGGACGAGGTGCGCGAACTGATCGACTATCTGGCCCGCCGTCCCTATGAGGGCGGTTGGCATATCGCCATCATCGAGCGGGCGGACAAGATGACCCCCAGCGCCCAGAACGCGCTGCTCAAAACGCTGGAAAGCCCGCCGGAGGACACGGTGTTTTTCCTGCTTACAGACGCACCGGGCGCGCTTTTATCCACAGTGCGCTCGCGCCTGCGCCTGGTGCGCGTGCCGCCGCTTGCGCGCGAGGTTTGCGCGCGGGTGCTGGTCCGGCATGGCATTGAACCGGCGCGTTCGGAGCGCCTGGCAGGGCTTGCCCATGGTTCGGTAGGCAGGGCGCTGGAAATAAATGCGGACGAGGGCTTTGCGGCGCTGCTGGAGCGCGCGCTCAGCTCCCTTGCCGCCCTCAAAGACGCCGCCACGGTGGCGGAAGCGGCCGCACCGCTTTATGAGGAACGCGAGCGCCAGGAAGAACTGCTGGAACTTTTCGAAACCATTGGGCGCGACCGCATGGCTCTGCAAAACGGCGCGGAACCGGCGGCGTTTACCCGCGCCGAACTGGAAAACATACGGGTGGACGGCAGCGCGCTGATGCTGGCGGTGATGGAGGCGCGGCGGATGCTCTTTGCCAACGTCTCCTGGCCGAACGCGCTGGACGCGATGTACTTTTCCCTGGCAAGGGAGAAAAACCGCGCCTGAAACGGCGATGTGTGTCGGGCATGCCCTCTGCGCATGCGGCGAAAAATGCAAATTGCGCGCGGCGGGCCCTGCGCGGGCTTCCGGGCGATGATATAAACAACGGGAGGAAACCAAATGGCGACAGTGATCGGCGTCCGGTTCAAAAAAGCCGGCAAGGTATATTATTTCGACCCGTGCGAGGTCTGGCCGCGCCCGGGTGACAGCGTGGTGGTGGAGACTGCGCGGGGCGTGGAGTTCGGCGAAGTCGTCACCGGCGCGCGCGAGGTGGCCGACGAGCAGATCGTCGCGCCGCTGAAAAAAGTGGTGCGCATCGCCACCGAAGAGGACATCCGCCGCGCGGAACACAACGAAAAGCGCGAGGCGGAGGCCTTCCGCGTCTGTCAGGAAAAGGTGGCCAAGCACAAACTGGAGATGAAGCTGGTCAGCGTCGAATATACGTTTGACAACTCCAAGATCATCTTCTACTTCACCGCCAATGGCCGCGTGGACTTCCGCGAGCTGGTCAAGGATCTGGCCGGCGTGTTCAAAATGCGCATCGAGCTTCGCCAG
>CAJFUU010000210.1 GCA_904420265.1 uncultured Clostridia bacterium | reverse complement strand
TCAGAATCCGGCGCGCCTCTTCTGCGCCGCCGTACCCGCAAAATTTTTCCTCATATACCGCCGGCGCGCTTTCTCCGCCATACGGCCCTTTGACAGGGGCGCTTGCTTGCGCCGGAGCAAATCCTTGTCCCAAAAGGCCGGTTCCCCAGCGCCGGGCTTTGCGGTCGATTCTGGCCGGTGTTTCCGTTCGCAATGGCCCGTTCCGTCGCCACAGCGTTCTTCACGCGTGCAGAAGATTTCCAGGCTCAAATATGCGCCGTCCTCCGCGGCGACCACAATACGCCCGTTTGCGCAACGGCTACCCTGCCTGTTCGCTTTCGGCGTTCCTCGCGCCGTATATGTCTCTTTCCAGCTTCTCCTCCTTGCAGGTTTTATTGCGTCAGGTTTTCTTGTGGGTCTGACTTTCAGAAGCCATAGCAATAGACGAAAACACTTTGAGCAAGGTGTGAAAAGCGGCGATCCGGCAAACGGCGCGAGCAGAACGGATGGATGTTTTACATTCTTTGGAAAGGCGGCGGGAATTGTTGAACCGGGCCAGGAACATTCCATGAGCCATCGTCCGGGCAGGATTCCCCGCTCAGGCTTGCTGCGCGCCAAGGCTTCAACGTCGGAACCAAGTTCACGGAACATCCTGCGCAAGGGTTTTGCGGTAGCCCGCGCCGGCACGGAATCTGAGTGGATATTTCCCGAAGGCGTCTTTTGCGGTGGGAGTCCTTGGGTTCGTATCATGGAGATTGGCAGCATGAACGGCCGCCAGATTCCTCTGAATATCCGGCGGCCTTTCACTTTCCCCCCGTCAATCCCGTTTTTCTGCGGATGAGGCGATTTCACGCCTCGCGAGTCGATGCGCGCGTGCCGGGACCTGCGTTCCTTCCGGCGGTTGTCCGTACCCGTTCCGCCACCGCCGCGCAGATTTTCTTCCAATGCCCCCTCATATCGCAGTATAAACGGCCGCCGCCAGCAGGTTTCCCACGGCGTCCGCTGCAAGCCGCTTGCGTCCTTTCGCTTCCCCCGTCAATCTCGCGTTCTTCTGCGGATGAAGCGTTTTTTGCGCCTCGCGAGTCGATGTGCGCGCGGCCGGGGCCTGCGTTTCTTCCGGCGGTTGTCCGTACCCGTTCCGCCACCGCCGCGCATATTTTTTCCAAAGCCCCCTCATATCGCAGTATGAACGGCCGCCGCCAGCAGGTTTCCCACGGCGTCCGCTGCAAGCCGCTTGCGTCCTTTCGCTTTTCCTTCGTCAATCCCGCGTTCTCCTGCGGATGAGGCGGTTTTACGCCTCGCGCGTCGATGCGCGCGTGGCCGGGGACTGCGTTCCCTCCGGCGGTTGCCCGTACCTGTTCCGCCACCGCCGCGCGGATCTTCCCCTAAGTCCGCTTCTTTTTCTCCTGTTGCTGCGGCTTCTTCGTTTGCAGGCTTCTGTCAACGTCTCAGGCGTTCCCGCCGGCCGCTTCCGCCTCCACTTCGCCCTGGATGCGGATGTCGCCAAAGCCGGTCATCATCCCCGTGCCAGGTTGCGTTACCTGCACCCGCAGGTATTTGTACGCCGCAACGTTGCCCAGCGCATGCTCCGTCACCGTCCCCGCATCGGTCGAGCGGCCGGCAAACGTGCCGATCTGCGTCCATGCCGTTCCGTCATTGCTGCCCTGGAACGTGCCCGCCACAGGCATATGTCCTGCCTGTGCGCCGCTGCTGGCCGACGGGCTGGTCAGCGTTACAATCATGTTCTTCAGCTTATAGGGCATTTGCACCTGTATCCACCGCTCCGCATCCGTCGCCGATGTCGCCCAGTAGCTTTCCACATCGCCGTCAAACGCCATGTATACGGGGTGCAGATAGCCGCTTATGGCGCTGGCCGACGCCACGCATTCCTGGTCGCTGTCCGCAGTCAGATACGGCAAGTAGTAATACGCCGGCGCGTCCGCCGCCTTGGTGTACTCGATGCAGTACGCCAGTTGCCGTCCCCGCACGTCCATGCCGCTGCTCACAATCACGCGCAAGCTGGGATCGCTGTGGCAGTTGTTGATAAGGTAGCTGATGGAATAATTGACGTTGCCGCTCGTCGCGTTGTTGTACGTCGCCGGGAACCACCAGTAGCCGCTCGAGCCGTCTGCGGGCGCGCCCCTGGTGAACACATCCGCGCGAATCACCGTATGGATGGGTGCAATGCCCAGGGGGAAGTTGTTCTGCGCCCCGTTCGTCAGCGTCCCCGCATACATGCCGGACAGCTTGTATATGGGTCTTCCGTCCACCCAGCGTCCGCCCGTGGCCACCTCCGCCGCCGCATGGTTCGTCACGCCCTGGATGCCGGCGTAAAACAGCGCCGGATAGGCGCACTCAAAGCGCGGCTCCGCTTGCGTTCCCGTAGAATACTGGCCCATGGCCACGCCGTAACCGCTGCCAGCCAGATGCAGGTTGGCAAACGATTTGGCCAGCCGCGTCTGCGCAAAGGCGCTGTCGAAACCGTCGCCAAACGTCGCCCGAAACACATACGCCTTGCCCTGTTCAAACGTGCCCGCGAGCACGGCGGTCGTGCCCGCCTGGGCAAGCGCCTGCGCAACGGCGATTGCGGCCTGGTTCGTCTCCTGGAATTCGCCGTCTCCTTCCTCGCGCCATTGGACGTTGAGGTACAGCCCCTCGCTGGCCGAATTCGCGCCCTCCGCCAGCGTGCAGCGAATGCTTATCTGCGTCTGCGCGCCTTCTTCCGTCGGGTAACGCGCTGCGCTGAAGGTTTCAATGCGCGGTTCATAGCGCATATCCAGCACTGTAATGCCCGTCAACTGCCCGTACTCAACTTCTCCCAGAAACAGCCCCGAGCCCTCGACCGGTTCGTAATAGCACTGCAGCCCCAGGTAGGGCACAAACGTGCGCTCCGTCAGGGAGACGGGGGCGGCCATCGTACAGGCCATCGAAAACGCCTGGCTCGCGCCCGGAGCAAGCACGGGCGGCACGTCGCCCGCCGTTTCAGCAAAAAAGTATATAAAGGGCGCTGGGTTTTCCCCGGACACCCGCCGCACGAACAGCGTGCTCAGTTGTATGGGCGAAGTGCCGTTGTTCTGAATGGTGCATTGCAATTGGAACGTCTCCCCCGCTACGATTATGCCGCTCGCCGGGGTCGTCGATACATTGGTGATCTGCACGCTAAACGCCATTGCTGTCCCTCCTTGTTTGTTCACAAAAGTATTCGCGGCTTCCATTGGCTCCGCGAAAGCGCTCTCTGCACCGCGACGCCCTTTGCCGGTTTTGATTCTATGCGAAACGGACTTTCTGTTCCGGCGCGGTTCGGCAAAGAGACGGCCGCGGGCAACCCCTGCCGGTGCGGCGAGAAGGCCCCGCAGATGCTCCTTTGCAGCGGGCATCCGCAAATCCGAAGCCCCTCTCTCCCATCCGCAAGCGCCTTTTCGCGCCTGCAAGAACCGGAGTTTGTTTCCCTCCGGCCCGCGTCTTTGCGTTGCGGCGCCTTGCGGGCCGCCCCGCCGCGCAAATCAGGCCTTTCCGAGCCCTTCGCGGCGTTCTGCATTCGCCGCGCGCTCTCTCCCGCGGAACCCTTACGTTCCAAAGGCCAATCCGCCGTCGGAACTTTTGCGAATTGTGTACGCGCCTACCTTGAGATAATCGTCAATCTCCGCCGCCTGCGTCCACAGCCGATTGTAGGCAAACGAGGCGATAACCTGTCCCGTCTGCAAAATATCCAGGCGGTCGCTGCGCAAAAGCAGTTTGTAGTCGCTGTTTTCGCTGCCAATTTCCACGCCCTCCGCGCGCACGCGCAGGAAAGTCCGCCGCTCGCCGCCCACGGTGAGGGTGATGCAGTCGTCGTTGCGGATATCGTAGGCGTTGAGAATGCCCACGGCTGCCTCGGAGGCGAACAGGCCGCTCACATCCACCTCGGCGGCGGTGATGGTTCCCGCCGCAATTTCGTTGGCGGTAACGGACTTGGCCGCCAGCTTGTCCGCCGTCACCGAACGCGCCGTCAACACCGTGCCGGAAATGGCGTTCTGATATTCCTCCTGGGACAGTTGCTCTACCGTAAGCCCCTCGTCGGTGGCGTTGATGGCCCGAAACAACCCGTTCGCGCCCTTGAGCAGCAGCCGGTCGACCGAAAGCGTCCCCGCGGTGATGACGTCGGCGTTGAGGCTGACAATCTTGGCGGAGGTGATTGAGCCGTCGGCAATCTGCGCCGTGCCCACGGCC
>CAJFUU010000209.1 GCA_904420265.1 uncultured Clostridia bacterium | reverse complement strand
ACAGAAAACCTCCTGTCGCAGTTCCTATTCTACGACAGGAGGCCACTTTTTTCCTTTGTCCGTTGCTTGGGGTACTGGCCAAAGGAATCAGAGGCAATTTTCGCTTTCTGCGTCAGCTGCGCTTGCAGCCTGCGGTCGCTTACGCCCATGTAAGTTCCCTTGTTTGCAAGTTCGCTTGCTTTCGCATCGCTCTGGCAGTCTGAATGCGTTATGATAAACGCATTGCTCCGCACCCGCCCGTGCCGGGGAAACGCGCTGTTTCAGGGCGAATTATGCGTCGGCAAGGAGAATATCGTACGTGTAGTCGGCAGTTTGCATGGGATCGAGCCAAAGGCATTCGTCGGGATGATTCGGCGCATCCGGCCGCCCCTGCCATGGTTCGATGCAGGCGGCCGCCTCCTGCCAAGTACAGATCGTAACGAATTTAAAACTCTCATCGCCGGCCATGCGCAAGCGGTAGCCGTCGGCCCGATTGTTTAAATCGCAAACAGGGCAACCATTCCAGAAGACGGTATCATGCTTGTCGGCCAGAGAAAGGCCGCCTTCCAGGAATCCGTGCTGAACCACGGGCTCCAAATAGCAATCGTATTCCTTCAGGCCAAAGGAAAATTCCGTCTGGGCGCGGTCGGTTGTCAAAAAGTACGGATGCGTTCCCAAGGCGAAGGGCATCCGCTTGCCGGAGAGGTTTTGAATGCGGAATGTGGTTCGAAATGCGTTATCCACAATGGCATAGACGACGGCAAGCGAAAACTCAAACGGGTAAAAGTGCAGCGTATGCGCGCTGGAAGAAAGCGTCACTTCGCAGCTGCTCTGGTTGACCGCGCCCGTTTGAAAGGGAAGGTCCTTGGCAAACCCATGCATCGGCATGGGATAGGTTTGCCCGTTAAAAACGGCCTCTTCGTTGCGGCACCGGCCCGCAAAGGGAAACATAATGGGAATGCCTCCGGCAAGCACGTTGGAAAGGCCGAGTTTCTCATAATACATGCGCAAAACGTTCCTGCCATGGATGCGTAGCTGGGCCACCATACCGCCAAAATCCGGAAGAATGACGGCTTCAATACCGTTGCGGGCAATGGTAATCTTTTTCATAAAATTCCTCCGTATCGTATTGCAAAGCGAAAAGCAGGCCTGAGAATGCAGGGAAATACGCTTAGAAGTTCATGCCCACAAGATGTTGCACGTTGATGGGAAGTTTATTCAGAACTTCGACATGCTTTCCATATTTGCCCAGCGTTTTCTCCACCAGGATGTAGTCCAGGCCGGGGATGACGATGTCGTTCCAGAAATTGCCGTAGCCGCGCACAGCCACGTCGAGCATGGTGACAATCTGCTCTCCCAGGGGTTCGCGCGATTCCAGCGTTATGGCGCCATAGAATTCCTGACATTCCGTATAGCCGCCATTGTGCGTTCCGGTGTACGGCTTTTGCATGGACATGTCAATTTTCTTGCCGTAACGCTTGCTGACCTCGTCAGAGCGCGCGGCAAAATAGTCCACCAGGGCCTTTTCCTGCAAGTATGCGGGCAAGTTGTTTTCCGCCACGCGGATGTATTCGTCCAGGCCGACGCGATACGCGCCCTCAACAAAATCAAACCAGTACTTTTGCTCGGGCGTTATTTTCCTGGGATCATCCACGCAGACGACGGAGACGCGCTCACAGGAGGTCAATCCATCGCGCCGGGGCGCCACGCCAATCATCACGCAGTCGCCCTCGTTGATTCTGCGGTTCATGGCGCGGCCGATAAGCGTGCGATTGTCTTCGCCCGCACAGACCATGACATCGAAACCATGCGTTTCCACCCCCAACTCGGAGGCAATCGCATACCCCCACTGGGCAACCTGCGTTTCGTACATGCCGGGGCGCAACACGTTCAGCATGCCCTCAATCATTACGTCGCAAATCGAGCACGCTTCGGCAATCATGCGCATTTCGTTGTCGGACTTTATATACTTCGCCTTTAAGAGAATATCGCGCGCATCCAGAACATACTCTTCGCCGCCGAAGTACTCCCGAAAGGCCTTGAAAAAGCTGATGGGAATTACTTCCAAGGGGGTCATCAGGCCGATGTTCCGGGGCCGGCGGCCGCAGGCCTCTTCCAGGACGTCTTCCATTTTTACGGCCTCGACGGGATAATCTTCATCCGCGAGCTTCAGCATTTCCACCTTTCGCACCTGGCAGCCGGAGCGACCGGCAAGCTGCTCGGCGCAATAGCCGCCCTCCAGACCCGCCAGCAGGAAGAAGCCGTTTTTGCCGATCAGGCCCGCCACGGGTTCGATGTGGATATTGGTGTTGCCCCCAAAATAGGGCACGTCGCCGCAGTAATGCTCATCGCTGTATACAAAGCCCACATCAATGCCAGCCTTTTCCATTTCGGCGTAGACCTTGGCATGCCTTGCTTTAAACTCTGATTCCGGGATGCGGTATTCCTTGTCAAAGGAGGGGGCTTTTTTCAGCACGTTGGAAATCAATTTTGCCTCTTTCAGCCAGGAAGTGCAATCGAACATGATCAATTCTCCTTTTGTTGGGCGCTCCCGCGCGCGTTTTAAGAAAGCGCGCGCGAGACGGCGAGACGATAGGGTGCGAAATCGAGTTTGGGCCGGGGGTCAAAGCGCAGATAGACCTCGATATAGCGTCCGTCTTCCAGGCGGCGGGCCTGGCGCTGCTGGATGAGATCGGCGATAATCTCCTGCTGCGAAACGTACTGCCGGATGCCGTTGCAGACGCATTCTTCGGTTTCCGGAGGAGCAATCAACACTGTGTTGGCCCGCAGATGGGGATCGCGCTTTTGCAACAGGGCGTCTTCAGGGTCCAAATCCGCCCACACAGAATATTCGGCCACGCTGAGAACCGGGGTTGGGTCGCCCCAATCAACGCCCATCGCGTCTCCGCACTGCGGGGCGTCGTAGGAGGCCATCATGCTTGCCGCAATATGGTCGATGTGTTCGCGGTAATGGTTTGGCGCCAGAATCCGCGTAATTTTCCGGGCGCGCAATTCGGAAATCGTCTTGCGGAAGTGGCCTTCCCGGCCGGGCGCCACTTGCCATCCAAGGCTTGAAAGCGCGCTGAAATCCGAAACGTCCAGAAATACGATGTTTTCGGCGGGGATACCAAAGGCGGCGTAGCACGCCAGGGTTTCGCGCTTGCGCGTTTCCACAATGGTATCTTTTGCCTCAATGGTGCTGTAACCGGCGTTTCCGGAGCAGACGATGATGATGTGTACCTGCGCGCCGCCATCCAGCGCTGCGCGCATTGCATAGCCGGCCCCCAAAATGGCGTCGTCATCGTGCGGGCTGTACACACACACGCGCTCCTGCGCGCCGCGCCAATTTGGGAACAGTACGTCCAGATTTGGGCTGACTTTTTCCGTGTTCAGGTCCAGAAGCGAATACCCTTTCAAAATAAGCACCTCCATGATTTTATACAATTTTGGATAGGACGTTCGGTAAAGTATGCAATACAATTTTATAAATCAATTATATATAATT
>CAJFUU010000208.1 GCA_904420265.1 uncultured Clostridia bacterium | reverse complement strand
CGCCATATCCACGGCCTTTTCCTCGTCGAAGCCCTCCTGCGCCTTTTCAATCAGGCTGAGCACGTCGCCCATGCCGAGGATGCGCGAAGCCATGCGGTCGGGGTGGAACGGCTCGATGTCGGTCAATTTTTCGCCGACGCCGACGAACTTGATGGGCTTGCCCGTTACCGCGCGCACAGAAATGGCCGCGCCGCCGCGGGTATCGCCGTCCAGCTTGGTGAGGATAACGCCGTCCACGCCCAGCTCCTTGTTGAAAGTATCCGCCACGGTAACGGCGTCCTGGCCGGTCATGGCGTCCACCACGAGGAGAATTTCCTTGGGCTTTACGGTAGCGCGGATTTCGCGCAATTCCTCCATCAGCTTTTCGTCGATGTGCAAGCGGCCCGCCGTGTCGATAATCACCGGATCGCGGCCGTAATAGCGCGCGTATTCCACGGCCTCCCTGGCGATTTCCACCGGGTTGCCCTGGCCCTTTTCAAAAACCTCCACGCCCACCTGGCCGCCGACCACCTGCAACTGCTTGATGGCCGCCGGGCGATACACGTCGCAGGCCACCAACAGGGGCTTTTTGTCGCCCTTTTTGATGAGGTTGCCCAGTTTGGCCGCCATGGTGGTCTTGCCGGCGCCCTGCAAACCGCACAGCATATAAATCGTCGGCGGCTGGGGCGCATAGGTCAGTTTGGCGTTTGTGCCGCCCATGAGCTGGGTCAGTTCGTCGTTGACAATCTTGATGACCTGCTGGCCCGGCGTGAGGCTGCCCAAAATCTCCTGCCCCACGGCGCGTTCGGTGACTTTCTTGATGAAGTCTTTGACGACGGTGAAGTTGACGTCCGCCTCCAGAAGCGCCAGGCGCACCTCGCGCATCGCGGCCTTGACGTCCGCCTCCGAAAGTTTGCCCTTGCCGGAAAGCTTCTTGAAGGCGTTTTGCAGTTTATCGGTCAGGCCCTCAAAGGCCATGCGCGTCACCTCTCAATTTGCAGTATGTTTTGAAGATGCCGCCGCGCCCCGGCGCGGTCGTCCGCGTCCAGCGCCTGCAAACAGGCGCCGGCTTCGGCGGTAATGGCAAGATAGCGGCGCACAAGGCCCAGCTTGGCCTCGTATTCCTCCAGCTTTTTGCGGGCGGCGACCATGCCGTCGCTGACCGCCTGGCGGGAAACGCCCATCTGCGCGCCGATTTCGGAAAGGGACATGTCTTCCTCATAGCGCATGCGCAGCATCTCGCGCCGCTTGGGGGTCAAAAGCGCGCCATAGAAGTCCAGCAAATAGGCGGTTTCCACGCGCGGCTCCATCTCGCTCCCCCCTGTCAAGCCGTATTGCTTGCCACAAAAGCCATTATAACAGAACGGCGCAGGCATGTCAAGTAAAATATTTTGACAGCCCGGCAGAGCGCCGCAAGCTGGCCCTACAACCGGTTTTTCAGCCGCCCAAAATGCGCGCCACCACCGTGCGGCGCACCTTCATCGCCCCTTTCGGGCAAAACTCCTGACAGCAAAAACAGCCGATGCAAGCGCGCCGGTCGATGCGGGGCAGCCCGCCGCGCATGGCAATGGCGTGCGCCGGGCAAACGCGGGCGCATTTTTCACAGCCCACGCACTCCCGCGCCGCCACCTCCGGCCGCGCGCGCATGGCCCGGCGCACCGCCTTGCCTGCCAAAGTACCCAGCGGCCCCGGAAAGGGCTTTGCAAAATCCAGCGAACTGCGCCGCGCTACCAACTGAAAGCCGGGCACCGTAAACAATTCGCCCGCCACTTCCAGGTCCTCCGCCCGTGCGGGAATATAGCCCCGGCCCTGTGCGGCGGCGAGCGTGGGCACGTCCTCCGGCCGGATGCCGATGATATGCGCGCAGGCCAAATCCAGCGCATGCGGGTTCCGCGCGGCAAGGACGGCCCCAATCGCGCGCGGCGTGCCCGACGAAGGCCCGTTGCCTTCCATGCCGACCACGGCATCGCAAATATGCAGAGCCGGACGCACATAGTCGTCCAAATCGAGAATCATCTCCGCAAAATCGCGAGGATCGGAGTGGCGGAAATGGTACTCCGGCTTGAGCGTACCCGGCACAACGCCAAAAAGATTCTTGGCGGCGCAGGTCATACCCATCATGCCGTGCGTCTTGAGTTTGCAGACGTTGACAATTACATCCGCCCAGTCCAGCCAGGCGGTGTACTGGAAGGTTCGCAGCGTCTTGCCCTCGGGAAACACGGCCTCGCGCTGGGAAAAATCACGGTTGAGGGCCGCGCCGGCCGCTTCCACGGCCTCCATGCCGGCGGCGGCGTAAATGTGGTTGACAAAGGCGGCGGTGTACAAACCGCCGGGGCTGTCGCCCACGCGCACCTCTGCCCCACGCGCAATCAACAGGCGCGAAAGCGCCGCCAACAAAAGCGGATGCGTAACCACAGCGCGTTCCGGCGCGGCCACGGCAATGAGATTCGCCTTGAGCGCCACCTTCAGGCCCGGCCGCACCCACTCCAGGCCGCCCATTGGCTCCAACGCCTGCAACAGCGCCTCTTCCACATCTGCATACGCTGCACACCGTGCAATCGCCACATCCGCCATCTCTGTTCCCCTCCATTCATACACGCAAACCGTCCTGGCAACCCGCCAAAGGCAAACGCACATTTATATGCGGCGCGGGTTAAAGCCTGCGGACGTATTTTGATTAATGAGCCCGGCCTTTCCTCGCGTTCCCAACGCCGTCTCCCCGCGAGCGCTTTCCTTCCCCTTCTGCGCAGCCGTGCGTGGGCCAAGCGCGAGCCTGTTCCGCGCGGCGTCTCCGCCCCAACGCCAATCCAGGTTCCACGCGCGCCCCTGATCGAGGGCTGTTGGAAGAGGGAAAAACGCCATTTCAAGAAGCCCGCCGGTTTTCGTGAAAAATTCGCAGGCTTCGCGGCAACAAAACGATGGAAGAAATACTGAAAGCGTCTGTCGGGAAAATTTCAGACAGGCCTTAAAAGCAGCCGTCCGGACGCGGCGCTTTTCCGCGTTCCCCCGGAAAAAACGGCGGCGGCCGGCGCGGTCAACGCCGCGCTTGAACCGTTTCCAAGCGCGCCCTGTGCAATCAACCGCCCGGACGCATGCCTCTCAGGGCCGGTCTGTTTTTTCTGCGGCCTTATACGCGTACGCCCCTCATAATTCCCATCTGCCCCAGCATGTATTTCAAAAGGGAAAAATCCGCAATTACAAGGGGATTTTTTGCCGGTTTCAGCGAAAGAATGCGCAGGCTGCGTGGGCTGCGTCAAATGGCGCAAAAGAGGCCAAAATCGCATTTTAGGGATTTCGCAGGCACGCTCCCGCGCAATGGCGCCAGTTTCACTGCCCCGCTCGCATGGCCGCCGCTTTTGCGCCCGTCATGGGCAGGCAGGCGCTTCCGCCAGTACCGCCCGCCTCATTGCGCGGCCACAAAACCTGTTCCGCCGGCGTTTCCTGACCATTGCCGGCGGCGCGGGATGTAACTCCATAAATCACAAAGAATCCGCCCCAAACCGGAGCGGATTCCCAGCGCAAAGCCCTGCTTACTTGATCTCGACAGTCGCGCCGACGTCGGCGAACTTCTTCTTGATTTCCTCGGCGGCTTCCTTGGAGACAGCCTCCTTGATGGGCTTCGGGCAGTTGTCGACCAGATCCTTGGCTTCCTTCAGGCCCAGGCCGGAGCACACTTCGCGGACGACCTTGATGACCTTGATCTTCTCGGCGCCAACATCCTTCAGGATGACGTCGAACTCGGTCTTTTCCTCTTCGGGAGCAGCGGCGGCGGCAGCGGCGGGAGCGGCGGCCACGGCGACGGGAGCGGCGGCGGACACGCCGAACTTCTCCTCAAGTTCCTTTACCAACTCGGAAAGCTCCAGAACGGTCATGGACTCAATAGCGGAAAT
>CAJFUU010000207.1 GCA_904420265.1 uncultured Clostridia bacterium | reverse complement strand
CGACGCGCTGGGCGCGCAAAGTATGTACGCTTTCGACCCGCAGTGGGGCTATTTGACCAGTTGTCCCACCAACGTGGGTACGGGCATGCGCGCTTCGGCAATGCTGCATTTGCCGGCAATTTCCGCCAGCGGCCAGATCGGCGCGATCATGCAGGCGGTGGCCAAACTGGGCCTGACCGTGCGCGGTCTTTACGGCGAGGGCAGCGAAGCGCAGGGCGACCTTTACCAGCTTTCCAATCAGGTTACGCTGGGCAGAAGCGAAGACGACGTGATTCGCTCTTTGCAGGCCGCCACCGAGCAAATTGTCGGCCACGAGCGCGCCATGCGCGAGCGGCTTGAGAAAAAAGATATGTACGCCTTACAGGATCGGCTTTTGCGCTCCTGGGGCGAAACGAACAACGCAAGGCTTATGTCCGCAAAGGAGTGGATGCGGCGCTATTCGGATATCCGTTATGCCGCCAGCATGGGCTATCTGCACGCGCCGCTGCGCGCGCTGGATTGCCTGATGATGGACTTGCAGCCCGGCTCGCTGGGCGTGCGGGCCGGCAAACTGGTCGGCGAGCGCGAAGGCGAAATCCTGCGCGCGCAGCTTTTGCGTGAACAGCTTTTGCAGTTGGTCGCAGACTAGAGAAAACAGTGGAGGAAACACATGGCATATTTTGCGAAATTTACAGAGCGCGGACAGCGGGCGCTGATGCGGGCGCAGCAGGAGGCCGCGCAGTTGGGCCGGACCTATGTGGGTACCGAACACCTGCTTTTGGGCGTGCTCAGCGATCCCGGGGCGGCTTCCGTCGTCCTCAAAGGCGTAACGCTGGATGCCGTCCGTCAGGAAATTATACAAATTCTCGGCCGTGGCGACGACAATTCGCCGGTCAAGGCCATGGTGTATACGCCGCGAACGAAAAAGGTGCTTGAACAGAGCGTTCGCGAAGCGCGCGAGCTAAAGCAGAACTACGTGGGCACCGAACACATCCTGTTGGCGCTGATGCGCGAACGCGAGGGCGTCGCGGCGCATGTGATGATCAAAATGGGCATGGATTTGAACAAGGCCCGCGAGGAACTTTTGCGCGCCCTGAACGGCGGCGAGGAAGGCGCTTCCGGCGCTGCGGCGCAGGAGCAGGAAACGCCGGCGCTTGACCAGTTTTCCCGCGATTTGACCAAGGCGGCGCAGGCGGGCGAACTGGACCCGGTCATCGGCCGCGCGCGGGAGATCGAGCGCATTGTGCAGATACTTTCCCGCCGCACCAAGAACAACCCCGTGCTCATCGGCGAACCGGGCGTGGGCAAGTCCGCCATCGTCGAAGGCAGCATTCCCGAAATTCTGCGCGGCAAGCGCGTGGTTTCGCTCGATTTGGCCGGCATGCTGGCGGGCGCGAAATACCGCGGCGAATTTGAGGAGCGCCTGAAAAACGCTATGGCGGAAATCCGCAAGGCGGGCAACGTTATTCTCTTCATTGACGAGTTGCACACCATCGTCGGCGCGGGAGCGTCCGAGGGCGCCATCGATGCGGCGAATATCTTGAAGCCCATGTTGGCGCGCGGCGAAATGCAGTGCATCGGCGCTACCACGCTCAAAGAATACCATAAGTATATCGAAAAGGATTCCGCGCTGGAGCGCCGCTTCCAGCCCGTAAGCGTGGGCGAGCCGACGCGCGAGGAATCTGTGGAAATCCTCCGCGGCCTGCGCGACCGCTATGAAGCGCATCACCGCGTGCATATCACCGACGAGGCCATCGTTGCGGCGGTGAATCTCTCCGATCGCTATATTTCGGATCGCTTTTTGCCGGACAAGGCCATTGATCTGGTGGACGAGGCCGCTTCGCGCGTGCGCATCAAGGCCTTTACCGCGCCGCCGGACATGAAGGAGCAGCAAGCGCGCCTGGAAGTGCTCAATAAGGAAACCGAAGAAGCCGTGGCGCATGAAGATTTTGAAAAGGCCGCCAACCTGCGCGACCAGAAAAAGCAGTTGCAAAACGAGATGGTGGAGCGCCGCAAGGAGTGGGAGCAGAAACGCACCTCCAAGGTGGAAACCGTGGGCGAGGAGGAGATTGCGGAAATCGTCTCTTCGTGGACGGGCATTCCTGTAAAGCGCATGACCGAAAGCGAGGCAGAACGGCTTTTGCACCTGGAGGAAATCCTCCACCGCCGCGTTATCGGCCAGGAAGAGGCTGTCAAGGCCGTTTCCAAGGCTGTGCGCCGCGCCCGCGCCGGGTTGAAAGACCCCAACCGGCCCATCGGCTCGTTCATTTTCCTGGGTCCCACGGGCGTTGGCAAAACGGAACTTTGCAAGGCGCTTGGCGAGGCGCTGTTTGGGGATG
>CAJFUU010000206.1 GCA_904420265.1 uncultured Clostridia bacterium | reverse complement strand
TAGATGAGGTTGGGGTTCTGGATGTTGTTGAGGCGCACCAGCTCGCTGACCGTGGTGCCAAAGCGATTGGCGATGCTGGTCAGGTTATCGTTGCGCTGGACGGTGTAGGTGATCGTACCGCTGGGCGGAGTGGTGGAACCGCCTTCGCGGATGACGAGCACTTGGCCGGGGTAAATCAAATCCCGGTCGGCGATGTTGTTGAGACGCACCAGTTCATTGACCGTAGTGCCAAAGCGCTCGGCGATTTCCGAAAGCGTATCGCCGCGTTGCACCGTGTAAGTCGTGCTGCCGCTGGGCGTGCTGGCGCGAATGATGAGGCGGTCTCCCTCGTAAATGCGGTCCCGGTCGGCGATGTTGTTGAGGCGTACCAGTTCGTCCACCGTGGTGCCAAAGCGTTCGGCAATTTCCGAAAGCGTATCGCCGCGCTGGATGGTGTAGGTCTGCGCGGCGGCGGCCAGGTCGGCGGCCGAGGCCAGCGTAGGCACGGCGGCCTGCGCGTCGCCTTCATTCGCCTGGGCGGGGACGAGTATTCCGTCGGTAAAGCGGTCCAGACCGGCGCGGCCGGAAACGCCTTCGGGGCTGCCGACGGCGTATTGCCAGCCGCTCCAACCCTGCCATTTGCCGTTTGCAGGCGCGCCGCAGCCCGCCAGCCACAGGGGATAGCGCGCGGCGATCTCCGCGCTCCAAAGGTTTTGGGCCCTGGCCGCGTCCGTATAGATGGCCGCGCCCTGGCCCATTTCGCTCTCCACAGTCTCCAGGAAAGCCAGGGCGATGGCGTTGGCGGCGGAAGGCGTCAGGCCGGCGAGGTAGTCGAAATCCATTGCCGGGCGCATCTGCATTTCCCGATTGCCGACTGTTCCGGCGAAAAAGCTGGCCTGTTGGCGGGCCTGTTCAGGGGAGCGAGCGGTAAGCACGTGGTAAAAGCCCACGAGCAGTCCGTTTTCGCGGGCGGCTATGTAATTGGCGTCCAAATTGGGGTCGGCGTAATCGCTTGCGACGCTGGCGCGGATGTAGACCGCCTCGCGGCCGCTTTCGCGCACCTTTGCAAAGTCGATATCCCCGGCGCAGGCGCTCACGTCCAGTCCTGCATAGCGGGTTTCTCCCAGCGGGGGCAGCGTTGTATTGGCCATGAAAAATCACACTCCTTCCCTGCATGGTATGGCGACGGCGCGCATGGCGTGCATTTTTTTGCCGGAACTGGAACAAAGCGGCAAAGGAGCGCGTCCAAATAGCAAAAAGCGGCCGGAAAGGCGAGGGGAATGGCGGCGGCAAAGCCGTGCTCGCGCGCTGTCGGGGAAAGGGAGGGAAAGTTTCGTGAAGGGAAAGCAGACTTGCCGTATTTTGAAGGAGATTCGCGCCGAGATTGCCCGGCGCAACGATATTGCGTTGACCGTTCGCGAATGCACGTTTCAGGGGGAATGCCGGGGTACCTGTCCCCGCTGCGAACAGGAAGTACGCTATCTGGAGGAACAGTTGGCGCGACGGCGCAAACTGCAAAAAACCGTGGCGCTGGCGGGAGTCTCGGCGGGGATTATCGCCGCCCTGAGCGGCTGCCGGGCCATGGACGCGCCGGTGGACAGCGCATTGCCCACGCCCTCCGCGGAGCCGACGGAAGGCGTCGTATATCTGGCAGGCGAAATCCAGCCAGACGATGACCTTACGGGCGTGGCCGAGGTTACGCCGGAGCCAGAAGACGATATATTGCTGGGCATTGCCATGCCGGAGGAAGGTCTCGACGCCACGCCCTCTGCCGCCCCTCGTGAAAGCGACGGCGCACAGCCGTGAACGCGCCGGAAACGCCGCGCTTTCCGCTGTTCGCGCTTGGCCGTCACCGGCTGGGCAGCGACGGCGCGGGCGTAACCACGCTGGCGGCGGCGCGCGGTTGCCCGCTGCGTTGCAAATACTGCCTGAATCCTCAATCGCTGCGGGCGGAAACGCCGGCGCGCATGGTTTCGCCCGCCCAGCTTTATGAAATGACGCGCGTGGACGACCTGTATTTTCAGGCCACTGGCGGCGGAGTGACCTTCGGCGGCGGCGAGCCGCTTCTCTATGCGCCCTTCATCGCCGCTTTTCGGGAGATATGCGGCGCGGCCTGGCGTCTGAGGGCAGAAACCAGCCTGAACCTGCCGGAGGAGGCGGCGCGTCTGGCGCTTTCCTGCCTGGACGAAGCGATTGTGGACATAAAGGACGCAAATCCGCGGATTTACCGCGCCTATACTGGAAAGGGAAACGCCCGAACGCTTGCGAACCTGCGCCTGGCGCTGGATACGTTGGGCCCGGAGCGCGTGCTGGTACGCGTACCGCGCATTCCCGGCTTCAATACGGAGAAAGACGTGGAAAAGACCATCGCCGCCTTGCGCGATATGGGCGCGACGCGGCTGGACGCGTTCACCTACCGCATTCCCAGAGAGGAGAGTTCACGCCCGTGAAGTGCGCCGCTTCGCCCGCTGGCATCTCTGCTTCTGCGCATCTGTCCAATCGACTGCGGAGAGAAAGCGCGAAGCGTCACGGGAATTGGCGGTCGCCATGACCGACCGCATGCGGAAGGGAAAGAGATTGGCCGGACATAGCATATAGGAGGCCGAGCGCTTGCCATGCGCGCGGGGAGAGGATGCAGCGCGCAACAGAAGACTTGCTTCCGTTGGTGAACAGTTGCGCACGGAAAATGTGGGCTGGCAATATCGTTGAACATGCGGTTGTTGCAACTGATTGCGGGGGGGAGGCTCCGTCCGGGCCGATGGCTTCGCGTGCCCGGCTCCGCGCGCGAGGGGAAGAAGCAAGGTCGCGCAACAGAAAACGCCGTCCCTGTTGGCAAATGGCTACGCGTGGAAAATATGAGCCGAAAACATCGCTGAATACGCGGTTGTCGTAGCTGATTGCGGTCAGGGGGAAAAAGGCTTCATCCGTGCCGATGGCTTCGGTTGAGCAGGAACAGCGACTGGGCGCTGGCGGCAATCTGCGTCACTTCCCCTTCCAGCGTGGCCACCATGCGCCAGGACATCTGCGC
>CAJFUU010000205.1 GCA_904420265.1 uncultured Clostridia bacterium | reverse complement strand
TGGGACTTCATCTTCTTGTAGATGGAATAGAAGTGCTTGGGCCGGCCCTCGATTTCGGCCTTGATGCCGGTTTTGCGCAGGCTGTCCTGAAGCTGTTGGGTCACCGAGGCGATGAGCTTTTCCCGTTCTTCCCGGCGCATGCCCACCTTGGCCACCAGGTCGTAGTAGCCGTCCGGGTCGATATAGCGCAGGGCCAGGTCTTCCAACTCCCACTTGATGGTGTACACGCCCAACCGGTGCGCCAGCGGCGCATAGATGTCCAGCGTTTCCCGAGCGATGGGCACCTGCCGTTCCGGCCGCTGATATTTGAGGGTGCGCATGTTGTGCAGGCGGTCGGCCAGCTTGATCAGCACCACGCGGATGTCTTTGGCCATGGCCAGGAACATCTTGCGCAGGCTTTCGGCCTGCTGCTCTTCCCGCGAAGAAAAATCCAGCTTGGAGAGTTTGGTCACGCCGTCCACGAGCAGTTCCACATCCTGCCCGAACAGTTCGCCGATGGTCTGCGCGGTGACGTTTTCCACGTCTTCCACGCAATCGTGCAAAAGCCCGGCGGCGATGGTGGTGGCGTCCAGCATCAGGTCGGCCAGAATCACCGCCACCGCGCAGGGATGGACAAAGTAGGGATCGCCGCTTTTGCGGCGCTGCTCGCGATGCGCCTCTTCGGAAAACGCGTAGGCGCGGCGCACCAGATCCATGTTGTCGTCGGGGTGGTAGCGGCGGATTTTTTCAATCAACTCGTCTACCGAAATATAGGGACAATTGCTGACTTTGTCATTGTTCACAGCCGCTTACCTCCCTTCCCTGCGCGCGCAAGCGCAGGATTTGCCGAACCACGCCGCTTTGCATGGGGTCGCGCTTTTCCATGGGCAGCAGGCGGGCGCCATTTTCGTCCGTTTCCACCAGGCGCATGTCCTCCAGCGCCAGCAGCGCCGCCGCCGCGCCGACGGCGGTCAGGCCGCATTCCGCGCCCACCAGGCGGCACAGGGCCACAAAGCCGTCGTAATGCGCCGGACGGCGCAAAATGTCCCGCAGGGCGCGATAGGATGCGCGCATGCCCTCCACATCGGGAAGTTCCGCAGGCCAGCCGCACGCCGGCGCGCCCGCGATTTCCCCGGCCCACACCACTTGCCGGTAGCGCTTGGGAGCCTCGCCTACGGGCAGCAGGCTGACAGCGTTAAAGGCGCGCGCATCCCCGGGGAACGCGCCCACCGTCAGGTCAAAGCGCAAGGACGGTTCCGCTTGCAGCGCGTCTGCGCAGAATACGGCCTGGTCAAAATCCTCCGCGACCAACAGTACGCCCTGCGGGCCGCTGGCAAAGAGCGCGCGCAGCGCGTCTGCATCCAGGCGCGGCTGGCAAACGCAGTCTATTTTCTTATTATAGAGCATTTCTGTTAAGAAACGAACCACAAGCGCATCCCGCGCGGCGAGATTCGCGGAAATTCGCGCCCGCGCGTCCAAAGGCTCCATGGCGCGCAGATCAATTTCCACCGAAGACCGCCCCTGCCAGACGTTGATTTTTGGGGAAAACAGCAGGTCGTATTCGCCGCGTACTTCGTCCGCGCGCGCGCCGGCGGAGAACATTACGCCGTTCAGGCGGCCGCGGCCGTCCCGTGCGCTCAGGCGCAGATGCGCCCCGTCGCGGCCCACGCGCCGCATGTTTTCCACGCGCGCCCTGGCCCGGAATACCGGGGCGGGGTTACCCATGCCCGTGGGCTGCATATCGTCCAGCGCCGCCACCGCATAGGCGTCCAGATCGCCCAGCGAAACGTCCAGGTCGTATTCCAGCGACGGCACCCAGGTTTCCGCCGGCACGGTTTGCAAAAGATATGCTTCCAGCGCCGCGCAAAACGCAGCCAGGTTTTCCCGCTTCAGCGTCAGGCCCGCCGCCTGCTTGTGGCCGCCGAAGCGCGTCAGCCACTCGCCCGCCGCCGTGAGCGCGGCGAAGATGTCCACGCCGGGAATGGAACGGCAGGAACCCTTGAGCACGCCGTCTTCATCGCACAAAAGGATGGCGGGATAGTGATATTTTTCCACCAGCCGCGCCGCCGCCAGCCCCAATACGCCCGTGTTCCAGCCTTCGTGGGCGAGCACGATGGCGCGATGGGCGGGAAAGTCGAAATCCGCAAGCATTTCCCCGGCCTGCGAAAGAATGGCGTTTTCTACATTGCGGCGCTCGCTGTTTTCGGCGTCCAGTTCCGCCGCCAGGGTTTCGGCGCGGGCTTCGTCGGCGGTGAGCAGCAATTCCAACCCGCGCCGGGCGCTGCCCAGCCGCCCGCCCGCGTTGAGGCGCGGCCCAAGCTGAAAGCCCAGATGCCCGGCGGTAAGGGCGCGCTCTTCCAGCCCGGCGGCGCGTTTGAGCGCCGACAGCCCCACGCGCGGCCGCTCGTTCATGCGCTTCAGGCCCGCGCGCACAATGAAGCGGTTTTCATCCAGCAGCGGCACCACGTCCGCCACGGTCGAGAGCGCCGCCAGGTCGATGTATTCCATAGCCGCCGGCCGGCCGGAGAGGGCTTCCACCAATTTGAAAGCCACGCCCGCGCCGGAAAGGTGCGGACAGGGATAGCCGTTTAAGAGGGGATTGACCACCGGGCAGTCCGGCAGCGCCTCGCCGGGGCGGTGGTGGTCGGTGATGATGATGTCCATGCCCAGCGCCTGCGCGAGGGCGGCCATATCCACGGCGTTCACGCCGCAGTCCACCGTCACCAGCAAATCGGTATCTTTGGAAAGCGCGCGCACGGCCTCTTCATTCAAGCCGTAGCCCTCGCGATGACGGTCGGGCAGGTAGGCGCGCACATTCGCGCCCAGCGACCGGAGGTGCAGGTAGAGGATGGCCGAGGCGGTAACGCCGTCCACGTCGTAGTCGCCATAGACGCAAACGCGTTCGCCCTTTGCAAGCGCCGCGCGCAGGCGCGAAACGGCCTTTTCCATGTCTGAAAGCAGCATAGGATCGCGCAAGAGCGATTCGTCGGGGTTTAGAAACGCTTTGGCCTCGGCGGCGGAAGCGACGCCGCGCTGGATCAGCAGCGCGTGCAAAAGGGGAGGCATGTCCTCCGGACGTTCAAAATAAACCCTCTCCGCTTCGCGTTTGTGATAAACGAGCATATGTTCCCCCGTTTTCCGTGGTAAAATGCCGAAAAAGGAATTCGGAACCGAAGCGATTCCGAATTCCCACAAAATGCGTTTATTTGCCGGACTTCTTCTGGAAGCGCGCGCTCAGGCAGGCCCACAGGCGGCCAGTGACCTGCGTGGCGGTGAAAATGCCCGCCAGGGATCCGGCCAACAGCGCAAAGCCCTGCGCGCGTATGCCAAACGGCCCCAGCGCCAGCAACAGCGCGCCGCCCAGCAACATTGGCAGGCAAGCCGCCAGCGTTCGGCCCTGGATATCCGCCGCGCTCGTCTCCGCAATGTCCGCGCGGGAGAGACGCGACGCGCCCGGGGCGCGCAGCGTTTCGCGCAGGCGGTTGAGCGCCAGCGCCGCGCCGCCCAGCGAACACACGGCGGCGAAGGCTGCCGCGGCCAGCAAGGACGCTTCGGCGCGGAAGGCCCAGCCCAGCAGGCAGGTCAGGGCAGCGGCAATGAGCGCGCCCAGCAAACCGGAAACCAGCATCGTCACGCCGCCGCAAACGCCGAACCGCACGCCGGCATAAATGGCCGCGCAAGCGCAGGCCGCCAGCAGCGCCCACAACGCCAGGGTGATCGCGCCGCCATCCACCGAGGAGGAGAAAGTCTGGAAGGAGACCAGGCGCGCGTTCGGATAGTGCGCGGCCAACGCCGCTTCCAGCGAGGACTGCGCCGCCTCCAGCGTTGCAACGCCCGCGGCGGGAACGCGAATTTCCACATCAGTCAAACCGTCGGCCTCAGCGGCCGATTCGGTTGCGCCGTCGCTGTTTTCCGCATCCGCAGCAGCGTTGGCAGTATCAGTAGCATCGTCAGCGTCGGCCGCATCGGCGCTGCCGGAGGCGTCCGAAGAG
Organism: uncultured Clostridia bacterium; assembly: GCA_904420265.1. Classification (GTDB taxonomy): domain Bacteria; phylum Bacillota; class Clostridia; order Christensenellales; family Aristaeellaceae; genus Pullichristensenella. The sequence continues at coordinate 4,084 of CAJFUU010000205.1, read as the reverse complement.
GGCTCGGTTGCGCCGGCATCGGTCGCGTCCGTCGTCTCGGCTTCGGGAGCGCTGCTGGCGGCAGGCTCTGCGGTTTCCGAAGCGTCGGCCGCATCGGCGCTGCCGGAGGCGTCGGAAGAGGGAGCGGCTGCGCCGGTATCGGTCGTCTCGGCTTCGGGAGCGCTGCTGGCGGTGGGTTCTGTGGCTTCAGAAGCGTCGGCCGCATCGGTTTGGGCCGGTTCGGCAGCGGATTCTTCGCCAGCGGTTTCAGCCGGCGTGGCTTCGAGGCGGACGAGCTGATAATCGCTAATGCCCGCGTCTGCCAGAGCGGCTTCCACATCGGAGAGTTCATAGCTTTCGCCCACGGCGAACCGCAGGGCAGCGCCGCCGCCAAAGTCATAGCCCGCCGTCAGACCCGCGCCGCAAAGCTGCAGCGCCAGCCCCGCAACCACCACTACCGCCGCGGCGGCAACGCAGGCGCGCGCAGAGAAGCGCACGGGCTTTTTCTGCGTTGGCACAAAGGCAAAGGGAGTTGCGGTGAGATTGAGCACATTGCCCAGCAGGAAACGGAACAACAGCGCCAGCACGGCCAACGCGCTCAGACAGGAGATCAGCAGCGACACGGCGAAGGCGCGCACCGGGCCGGACCCGAGCCAGTACAGAAGCGCGGCGGCGACGAGCGCGGCGGCTCCGGCGTCCAGCAGCGCCGGCATGGACGAGCGGAAAGCGGCGCGCAGGGCAGCGCGCGGGGCGCGTCCTTCGCCGCCAAAGCGCAGGCAACGCCGGATGAGCAACGCGCTGCCGCCCGCTACGCAGCCCAGTCCCGGCAAAAGGCCCGCCAGGCTGGAAAGCGTGAGGGTGACGTCGGGAAGTTCACACAGAAGGAAAGTGACCACCAGCGCCCAAATGGCCAGCGCCAGCGCGCCCGCCAGACCTGCCAGGCGGTAGCGGACGATCAATGCGACCGCCGTGACGGCCAGCGCGGCGCACAGGGCAATGGCGGCAAGGCGCGCGGCGCCATTGCCCGCCTGCGGCGAAACCTCGCCCGAGCCTGCGTCCGTGAGCGCCAGCGGCAATTCGCCCGAGGCGAAAATCGCCGCATACAGCCGCGAAGCCTCCACGGCCTGACTGTAGGTGGAATAGTTATAGAAGGGAATATAGCCCGCGCCGCCGGTGATGGCCTCGTCTACGGCGGTGGAGGAGACGAGCGCATCGTCCACGTAGACCGACAGGGTCTGGCCCGTCAGCGCCTCGGCATCTTCGGCATAGCGCTCTATGGCCTCGTCGCTGAGATGGAACTCCACCGCCGGATAGGTTTCGCCCAGGCTGTTGGTGACGGTAACGGCCCGCGCCGAGGCGATTGCGTCGCCCTCCAACAGCACGTTGCCGTTCGCATCCGCAAACTCAACATGGCCGGGGGCGCAGATGGCGTCCAGCAATTCCTGCGCGTCGTTGGAGACGGGAAGGTCTACGCGCACGCCGTCGCCCTGGCGCACCGCGCCGGCTTCGTCCAGTTCCAGGCCGGAAAGGCGCGCGCGCAGCGCCGCCACCGTTTGATCCAGCAGGGCGTCCAGGTTTTCTGCCGAAGCGTCCTGCGCCGAAAGGTTCGCGCTCACGCCGCCGCCCAAATCCAGGCCGGGGCTGAGAAAGTCGGAAAAGGGATAGAAGCGGTACTTGCCTATCCGCAGGCTGCCGGTCAGTCCGCACACGGCGATCAAAACGACCAGCGCCAGTACCACGCCCAGCTTGATTGCACTCTTGGTTTTGGCCTGCATACGCCCAGCCTCCCAAAACATCTTTAATATTTAATTATTATAAACGTCGGGCGCGGCATCGTCAATAGATTAACCAAAAGTGCCCCGATTTGAACGAATTTCCGTGCTATGCTATACAGACAAGGGGGAATTGACATGCGCATACGTTCCAATCCGCATACGCATACGGTGTTTTCCGACGGACGTTCCACGGCCCGGGAACAGATTGAGCGCGCCCTGGCGCTTGGCTTTACCGCCCTGGGCTTTTCCGACCATTCCGTGCAGGAACTGGACGCCTTTACCGGCATTCCCGCCCCGCGCGAGGCTGCCTACCGGGCCGAGGTGCGCGCCCTGGCGGCGGAGTACGCGCCGCGCATCCGCGTGTATCTGGGTCTGGAATGGGACAGCGAGTTCGGCATTGCCGACCCTGCGGCCTACGACTACGTGATTCTGAGCGCCCACTATGTGCTGGGCGGCGGCGGCCGGGCGCTGGTGGACTGCCGCCCCCGGCGCGAGGCGGTGTTCGCCCTGCGCGACGCGGCCTACGCGGGAGACGGCGAGGCCATGGCCGCCGACTACTTTGAACGCCTGGGCGCGCGGGCGCTGCAAAGGCGGCCCGACATCGTCGGCCATTTCGACCTGGTCAAGTATTTCAACGCCGCAGACGCGCTGTATAACCGCCACAGCCCGCGCGTGCGCAGGGCGCAACTGGCGGCGCTGGAAAAGGTGCGGCAAAGCGGGGCGCTGCTGGAGATCAATACCGGTGGCATGGCGCGCGGCTATGTGGACGAGCCATACCCCTCCCGGGATCTGCTGCGCGCGTGGCGGGAGATGGGCGGCGGCGTGATTCTCGGTTCGGACTGCCACGACGCTGCGCTCATGGACTACGGCTTTGACGCGGCGCTTTCCTGGCTTTGCGAGGACGGCTTCGACGGCGTGTACGAACTGGGCGGGGCGGGCGAAGAGATGTTTGTCAAGCGGCCTCTGGAGGTCGGGGGCATCCCAACGCGCGTTTGCTGAAGGGGTCGCCTGGCGGATGCGCGGGCCGCCTTGCGGTTTTGCCGCCGGCGGTTCCCATTCAAGGCTCTGCGGCGCGGCGCCTGACGGGAGGACCTCCGCCCGCGCAGGCTGTCTCTTGGCCATGCCCTGATGAAACAACTGCTCCAGCGCTCCGCCCGCACAGACTGCCAAGCGGTTCCGGCAATTTGCGCGCACCGCTTTTCCCGCGCCGGACGAATCGGGAGCACAGGGAAGTGGGCGGCGCACTTTGTCAAGGACAATCCTCTATAAGAATCGCCGGCTGAAAATTACATTTATATTGCGAATGCATTTATCGTGCGGCGCCGTTTCCCGGCGAACCATTTTTGCCCCACAAAACTGCGAATTTTGCCCTTTCAAGCTGTGCAAATCGTCAAATTCGCGCTAAAAAATGGAATGAATTGCACAATGTGACTAAAATTGTTGCGATATTTTTTTGATTTTATACGGGTGACACCTGGGCGTTTTTATTATATAATAGTAATTGGTGGCAGTTGCGCTTGCAGGCGGCCCCGCGGGCGTAAAAACCGCTTCCAATTCTATCTAACAAGGGGGATGCGCAATGGAACCTACTACTGAAATGGTAGCGGAAGCCACGGAAGCCGTGGCCTCGCTGGGAACTACGGAAATCGTATGGGCCTGCATAGCGCTGGTTATCTCGATTGCCTCATTTGTTGTGGCCGCGTACTTCTATAAGTGGGTAAAGAAATTGCCCGTCGCAAACGCGCGCATGGAAGAGGTTGGTAAACTCATCCGCGATGGCGCGTTTACGTTCCTCAAGCGCGAGTACCGCATTCTCGGCATTTTCTCCGCCGTTGTCGTGGTGCTGATCGTGCTGTTCTTCCCGGAGCCAATCTGGCATGGCAACGCGGGCCAGAACATTACCATGGCCATTGTCTATCTGTTCGGCACGGCGCTTTCCGGCCTGGCGGGCTACGTGGGCATCTCCATTGCCACGCTGTCCAACGTGCGTAGCGCTACGGCCGCGCAGGAATCCATTCAGAAGTCCTTCATGGCCGGCTTCCGCGGCGGCGCTGTGATGGGCATGGCGGTTGTGGGCACGTCTCTGGCGGGCGCGGCGATTGTCTATCTGGTCACGCAGGATCCGGAAATCGTCATGGCGTTCTCCTTCGGCGCGAGCTCGCTGGCGCTGTTTGCCAAGGCGGGCGGCGGTATCTTCACCAAGACTGCCGATATCGCCGCCGACCTGACTGGTAAGGTCGAATTGGGCATCCCCGAGGATGACCCGCGCAACCCCGCCGTTATCGCCGACAACGTGGGCGACAACGTGGGCGACGTGGCCGGCATGGGCG
>CAJFUU010000204.1 GCA_904420265.1 uncultured Clostridia bacterium | reverse complement strand
GCGCTTAAACGCCATCCGCGAGTTCACCGAGTTCGGCTCCGGCTTCCGCGTGGCCATGCGCGATCTGGAAATTCGCGGCGCGGGCAACCTGCTGGGCGCGGAGCAGTCCGGCTTCATGGCCTCGGTGGGCTACGATTTGTATGTGAAAATGATTGAGGAAACCGTGCGCGAAATGCGCGGCGACGTCTCCCGCGGCGATGTGGAAACGCGCGTGGATTTGAAAGTGGACGCATATTTGCCCCAGGAATACGTGCCCAGCGACGTTCTGCGCGTGGAGATGTACAAAAAAATCGCTTCCATCCGCGACCGCGCCGGCCGCGAAGACCTCATTGAAGAGCTGGTGGACCGATTCGGCGACCCCAACCGCCCGGTGATGAACCTGATTGAAACGGCGCATCTCAAGGCGCTGTGTTCGCGCCTGGGCATCGACCATGTGAACATGAAGGGCAGCGAAATGGTTTTGCGCTTCTCCATCGCCGCGCAATTGAACCCCATGAAGCTTCTGGCCGCCGTCAAGCCGCACGAGGCCAGGTTGCGGCTGGTGGGCACCAACCCGCCCTCGCTGCACTTTTTCGACGCCAGGCGCAGAACCGCGGAAGAACTGTTGCCGGAAGCCGTGCGCGTGATGGAGGATATACTTGCGCGCATGGAGGGCGCGGAGGAGGTGGGCGCATGAGTTTTCTGCCCGTCACCATGGCCGAATGCCGCGCCCGCGGCTGGGAGGCGCCGGATTTTGTCTATGTTACCGGCGACGCCTATGTAGACCACCCCTCTTTCGGGCTGGCCATCATTTCCCGCGTGCTGGAAAGCGCCGGCTACCGCGTGGCCATGTTGCCGCAGCCGGACTGGCGCACCTGCGCGGACTTTCAGCGCTTCGGTCGCCCGCGGCTGGGCTTCCTCGTCACCGCCGGGGTGATTGATTCGATGGTCAACCACTATACCGTGGCCAAAAAGCCCCGCGATCGCGACGTGTATTCCCCCGGCGGCAGGGCGGGCATGCGCCCCGACCGCGCCACCATCGTCTATGCCAACCGCATCCGGCAGGCGTATGGGAACGTGCCCATACTGCTGGGCGGGGTGGAGGCGTCGCTGCGTCGCTTCGCGCACTACGACTATTGGGACAACCGCGTGCGCAATTCCTGCCTGGTGGACGCAGGCGCGGACGCGCTCATGTTCGGCATGGGCGAACGCTCCATCCTGCGCGTGGCAAAATGGGTGGAGGAAGGAAAACCCTTTTGCGAAATGCGCATTCCCGGCACCTGCGTAATGGTTTCCGAGCCGCCGCAGGAGGCGCTGGAAATCGCGCCCATGGAAGAGGCCGCCGCCGACCGCGTCGCTTACGCCCGCGCCTTCAAGGCGCAGTATGACCAGCAGGATCCGGTGCGCGGGCGGCCCCTCTGCCAGAAACACGGCAAGCGCTACCTCCTGCAAAACCGGCCCGACATGCCCCTTTCCCGCGAAGAACTGGACCGCGTCTACGCCCTGCCCTACGAGCGCAAATGGCATCCCATGTACGACGCGCAGGGCGGCGTTCCCGCGCTTGCGGAGGTCAAATTTTCCATTGCCCACGTGCGCGGCTGCTTTGGCGCCTGCAACTTCTGCGCCCTCACCTTTCACCAGGGCCGCATCGTCTCCTCCCGCAGCAAGGAATCGGTTCTGGCCGAGGCCCGGCTGCTTGCCCGCGATCGCGATTTTAAGGGCTATATCCACGATGTCGGCGGCCCCACGGCCAACTTCCGCCAGCCGGCCTGCAAGGGCCAGCTGGAACACGGGGCCTGCAAGGGCAGGCAATGCCTGTTCCCCGCGCCGTGCAAAAACCTTGTCGCCGACCACCGCGAATACGTGGATATCCTCCGCGCCCTGCGCGCCCTGCCGGGGGTAAAAAAGGTGTTTGTGCGTTCCGGCGTGCGCTTTGACTACGCGTTGGCGGACAAAAGCGGCGCGTTTTTGCAGGAACTTGTCCAGCATCACATCAGCGGACAGCTCAAGGTCGCCCCGGAACACATCAGTCCCCGCGTTTTGCGCTATATGGGCAAGCCCACCCTGGAGGTATACGACCGCTTTGTCAAGCGCTTCCATCAGCTCAACAGGGAATGCGGCCTCCGGCAATACCTCGTGCCTTACCTCATGTCCAGCCACCCCGGTTGCGAACTGGCCGACGCCGTGCTGCTGGCCGAATACCTGCACCGAACCGGCCAGCGCCCCGAACAGGTGCAGGACTTTTACCCCACCCCCGGCACGCTCTCCACGGCCATGTTTTATACCGGCCTCGACCCGCGCGACATGACGCCGGTTTACGTGCCTCGCGACCCGCACGAGAAGGCCATGCAGCGCGCCCTGATGCAGTATTTCCGCCCCGAAAACCACGCGCTGGTGCTGGAGGCCCTGCGCCGCGCCGGGCGGGAAGACCTGATCGGCTTCGGCAAAGCGTGCCTCATTCCTCCGCGCCCGATCAAGGCGCGCGAAAAGGGCGAAAAAGCGCGCCCGGCTGTGAAACAAAGCGGCGGCAAAAAGCCCTCCGCAAAGAAAAGTATCCGCAAGGGCGGCGAGGGGCAAAAAAAGGCCCTGCCCGGGCGCAGGGAAAGCGTCCGCCGGAACGAGCGCCCCGCCACCTCTTCCCCCGGCGGCAGGCGGCGGGGAAGATGACAGCGCTTCCCGAAAAGGCGCGAACGCAAAATCGCTTTTTCAGGGAAGAAGCGGGTTGAGGATCACCCGCGCTTGTCCGCGTGCGGCAAACGCCCTCGTTTGCGCGCCGGCTCTCCATGGCGAGGCCTTACCGGCAATCCCGGAGCCGCCTTTGGCAGCGGAGGCGCCAGGCTGTCGGACAGCGGCGAAACCGCTCTTTTAAGAAGCGTCGCCTGACGAAAGGGCCTCGGTTCCTTGCGAAATTATCGCCTTTCCGCCATGGGAAGCGCCGTTTTGAAGGCGTATGTCCTCCCCTCAACAACGACGAACCTTCCTGTTTTCCTGCGGCGCAACCGCAGGAACGCTTCGAGGCGTGCTTTCTCGGAGGGCCAGAGCGCTGACAACGCCCGCGAACGCGAAAATTGCCCCGATGGAACCGCCATCAGAGGCGATTTTTGTTTACCGCCGCGCATTTGCAAGCCCTGCGGGGTTGTCAAACGCAGAGGCAAGGCGGCGAAGTTTCCTGGTCAGCGGCAGTTGCAGGCCGCTTACGTCCATGTAGATTCCCTTGTCTGCAAGTTTGTTTCTTTGTCCTGCGGACTTTCGCATCGCTCCGGCAGTCTGTTCCTGTCAGCATCCCGGGGCTTCCTTCCCGGAGGGCTCAGGAGATCAAAAAAACCTTCCCAGGGGAAGGGCGCGCAGCATTTCCATGGCGGCAAGCGCGGAAAAACAATAAAATCGGGGATATGGACCCGATAGCGGCGCTTCCCATGGCGAAAAGACGACGGTTTCGCATAAAACCGAAGCCCTTTCGTCAGGCAACGCTTCTCGGAAAAGCAGCCTTGCCGCTGTTTCAACACCCTGTTCCTTCCTGGAGGGCTTTTTGCCTGTCAAAAAGTATTGCCATGCGGCCTGAAAAATCAAATCCACCGGCAACTTCATTTTGCCGGAAAAATATCTACCCTGCGCAATTTGCGGCCGGAAATTTCCAAAAGCGCAAGCAAATTGCGACGGGGCCAGGAAGCGCAAAGCGCTCAAATCAAAATTCGAGGCGCGGCGGGAAGCGAACGTTCCCGTCCGCACAGGCCGTGGAACGTTTTGGGCGGCCGAGCCGTCCCCGGCGGCGACGGCTTCCCCTCGCCCCTATATTCCTTCGGCAAACGCCGTGTGCGCCCAGGCGACCAGCAGCGTGCCCTCGCGCACGGCCACGCGGGCGGGCGCTCCGGTGAATTCATTGCTCACGCCCATCGGATAATCGTCGCGCAATGTAAATCCGTGCTGCTCATATTTCAGGCCCTCCAGATACACGCCCCGCGCTTCGCCGCACTGGGCGAATACCGAGAGCATGCCGGCGCTTTCGGCGCGAAAGCGCACCTCGCCGTTTACAATCGACATCAGGTTATAGCGCCGCTCCACCAGCACGCCCCGCGCGCCCTGACGGGCCAAAAAATTGAGCGCCTGCAAATTGGCAATGGTATGGTCGATGCGGCCGCCGGCGGCTCCATAAAGGCGAAAATCCCGATAGCCGCGTTCCAGCCCCAGCCTGAGCGCCGCCACCATATCCGTATCGTCTTTTTCAGCGGGCAGGCGCACAATTTCGCCCCCGTGCGGCGCTTCCCGCAGGGAATCGAAGTCGCCCACCACCACATCCGGCAGGGTGTGAATCTGCAAAAGCGGGGCTTGTCCGCCGTCGGCGGCGATAACAAGATCGCCCCCGCGCGGCGCCCAGCCCTGCGCGCACCAGTCGCCCGCGCCCACAATCCAGCAGCGCCTTTGCATGCGCCTCACCTCCACGCGGCTATGATACCAGCCCCGGCCGGGAAAGTCAAGGCCGCGCATTCCTGTTTGGCCTCTGGCGGAAAGCGCCAGCGCCGCATTCTTCTCACAAGCGCGCAAAAAATGGCGATGCGCCCGCTTTTTCTTCGCCTTTGCCGTTGACGGACTTCGGTTTGTTCTGTTATAATGAAAGGGACAAGGAGGTTTTACCAATGAAAAAGGGCGATCTGCGCCGGCAGGCCATACTCGATACCGCCGAAGCGCTGTTTTTCGAGCGCGGTTACGAAGAAACCTCTGTTCAGGACATACTGGACGCGATGGGGCTTTCCAAAGGCGGCTTCTATCACCACTTTGAATCCAAAATGGCCGTGCTGGAGGCCGTCAGCGCCCGCCGGGCTGAACAAAAATTTTCCCAGGCGGCGCGGGAGTTGCGCGCCTCCTCGCTGGGGGCGCTGGACAAACTCAACCGGCTGTTTTCGCTGGTGAACCTGTTTGAGCGCGAGCAGCCGGAATTTGTGCTGATGGTGCTCAATGTCTGCTTCCGGGGCGGCGACGCCGCGCTTTTGCGCAGCATTCGGGAAGTGACGCTTCATCACCTCGGGCCGCTGATGGACGAAATCATCGCCCAGGGTTTGCGCGACGGCGTGTTCTATACCCGCCAGGCGGGCGGCATCGGCAGGCTGCTTCTGCTGTTGGCGCACGACGTGGAGGATGAAGCCGCGCGCCTGCTGGTAGATGGCGAAGGCAAGCCCGAAAGCGTTGTGGCGGTTATCGACACGCTCAACGTCTACCGCGACACCGTGGAACTGATCCTCAACGCCCCTTATGGTTCGGTTCGTCTGTTTGACGTGGACCGCGTGCTCAAGGTCTGCCGCGCGCTGCTGCCTGGGCTGGAAGAAACGGAGGGCGAAAACGCATGACGCGCATGTGCAAATGGATTTTGGCCGCCCTGTTCTGCGCGGCGCTGATGGGCGGCATGGCGCTGGCTGCGTCTACGGCGGTGCCCCTGGCTCCCCTGCCAACCCCTTCGGCGGCGAGCGGCGCGCAGACGCCCGCCTCTACCGCCCTGCCCACGGAGCGCCCCCTGGCCACGGAGGCGCCTGCGGAAACCCCGCAGGCCGAACCCGCGCCCGCCCGCCCGCAGGCATCCCCGTCCGCGACGGAAGCGCCCACGCAGGCGTCTGAAGCCTCGCCCACGCAAACGCCTTATCCCACGCCCACGCCGGGAATCGCGCTTACCCCCACGGCGTCAGCCGCAGCGGAGGCCTCCGCCACGCCGGGCGCGTCCGCCGCGCCGGAAGACATCTTCGCCTCCCTGCCTGCGGACATGCCCACCGTGCCGCCTCTGGCCACGCGCGAGCCCGGACGCCTGACCGGCGTGCGCATCGGCATCGACCCCGGCCATCAGGCCCAGGGCAACAGCGAGCAAGAGGCCGTCGCCCCCGGCAGTTCTGAAACCAAGGCCAAGGTTTCCACCGGCACCTACGGCCGCTTCACCGGCGTGCCCGAGCATGAGGTCAACCTTGCGGTGTCCCTCAAGTTGCGCGACGCGCTGGAAGCATTGGGCTGCGAAGTGTATATGACCCGCGAAACCGCCGATGTGGATATCTCCAACCAGGAGCGCGCCATCATGATGAACGAATTGGGCGTGGATCTGGTTTTGCGCATCCATTGCAACGGCTCCACCAACGAAAGCGCGCAGGGCATCGGCCTGTATATTCGCGCCACCGGAACCAACGCCGACGAGTGCCTGCGCGCGGCCGAGGCGCTCTTGCCCGCCATGGTCGAGGCCACGGGCGCGGAAAGCGACGGCATCTTCCGCCGCGATACCTATACGGGCCTGAACTGGTCGGAAGTGCCCAGCATTCTGGTGGAAATGGGCTTTATGACCAACGAGGAAGAGGATCATAAACTCAACGACCCCGCCTATCAGGATCAGCTCGTGGAGGGCATGGTCGAGGGCGTTTGCGCCTATATGGGCCGCTGAGCGGAAAACTGCGCATCCCTGAAATCGTGCAAAAGCGCGCTTGCTCCGGGCGGGAACATTGCGGCGGCCTGGTTTTGGGCGCATGCGTCCGCCGCTACTGCCGGACAAAAGCGACGCTCCCTGCCGGGCGCGATTGAGCGCATGCCGGCGGCGCCGTTTTCGGCCGGACCTTCGCGATGTGGAAAGGGCTTTGCGCCGGATTTGTTCCCTGGCGTTCGGAGGATAGCGCTGCCACGGCGTCGCCCGGCCGGGAAAAGAGGCGCGCGCATTCCGGAGGCCGCGTGGGATTATCCGGCAGAGGCGCGTGATTGGTTCTTTTCCGCGCCGGAGGCGTACCGCCGTTGCGACAGCGCCCCGCTGCCGGGCTGATGCGGCGCTTTGCAGAAAATGAGGTGACTTTTTATGGACAGACCCATGCGCCGGGCGCGGGATTCCTATACCGAGCAGGTGCAGATCATTATGCCGCAACATGTCAACGGCGCGCAGCGGCTCTTTGGCGGCCAACTTATGGCTTGGATCGACGTGGTGGCGGCCGTGGCGGCGCGGCGGCACTCCGGACGGCCTGTGACCACGGCTTCCGTAGACGAACTTTCCTTTCTCAACGCCGCCAACCTGGACGAAACGGTGGTGTTGGCGGCGCGGGTGACGTATGTGGGCCGCACCAGTATGGAAGTGCGGGTGGACACCTTTGTGGAGCGCCTGGACGGCCGCCGCGACCCGGTCAACCGCGCCTATTTGGTGCTGGTGGCGCTGGATGAAAACGGCAATCCCACCCAGGTGCCGGGGCTCGAAATTGAAACGGAAGAGGAACGCGCCGAGTGGGCCGACGGCGAGCGGCGCAGGCTCTTGCGCAATCAGCGCCGCCATGACGGCGCCTGAGGCGCGGCGCAAAGGCCGTAAAATGGAATGTGTTTCCCGCCATGCCGGGAAGGGCGAAGCGCCCCGGGCCTGTTCGGAAAATCCGCCGCCAACGCCGAAAGCATCCTGTGGCTATTGCAAACGGGCTCTGCGGCGGCCTGAAATGTAAGGATTTCCCCGTAGGCGGAGTTTGCGACCACAAGGGCCATACCGGCGCGATTCCGCTCTGGAAAAGGCGCTTGCAGCCTGAAGGCATTGCAAGCGCCTGTTTGGTTTTGGGACGTATTCCGCGATTCCTTCCTGCTCCGGAAACGCATAGGCAATCCGGAATTTGCGCCGGATGGTCGCCGCTATGCCCAGCCGGGCCGCATGCGCTTGCGTGCCGTAGGCGTGGCATCGGTCACCTGATGGCATGCGGCCGGACGCTTGCGTCTTTGCGCGAAGGCTTCCCACAGAACCCAAATGGTATAGACCAGGGCTTGCGCGCAGCCCCAGGCGCAAACGCCTTGGCCGGCTGTCCCATTCCGATCGAGCCGTTCCCTCCTGCGGGCGGAGATACCTGCCTCGGTTTGGCTATAGCCAACTTCTGTACGGCCGTTCCCCCCTGCGGGTGGAGATACCTTTGATTGGGCTTCGAAAAGTGCCATGAAGGGAGGTTTGCGGGCTCGTGCGCTGGAACACTTTTGTTCGGCACCAATAAAGCACATGGCGGAGGTTTGCGGACTCGCGCATCGGAACGCCTTTGGGCGGCACCAAAAAGCATATGGCGGGAGGTTTGCGGGCTCGTACGTCGGAACACTTTTGTTCGGCACCAATACAGCACATGGCGGAGATTTGTTGCTTGGCGTGTCAGAGCGCCTTTGGGCGGCCTGAAAAGTGCCATGAAGGGAAAGTCTACAGTTCTGCGCGCCGAAGCGCCTTAAACCACGATATGGAAATGCCTGAATGTGAAAAACTTGCATCTCCGCGCGCGGGAAAGCCTCGATGATTTGGGGGCATCCTCCTTTGCCTTGCGGCGCTGTGGGCGGACGCCTTGCCGGGGCGGGCAAAGCGCTGGAGGCAGTGAAAGCCCTGCGCTTGCAATGTCCGGTCAAAGGACAACGCACATGCGCATTTCCGCATTGGCGGCCGCCGCAAAAACGCCTCGGTTTTGCCACGAAAGTGCGATATACTTATGCACACACCATCCCGAAGGAGGAACGCCGCTTGAACGAAAACTGTATCCACGTCGGCATCGGCTTTGCCACCGGACGCAAAAGCTTTCAAAACGTCCTGCGCTCGTATGTATATCACTTGGAGGAATCGGGCTTTGTGGCGCCCGGGCGGGTGAGCCTGCACCTTCTGGCGGCCTTCGACCCCGCCTACGCGGGCACGACGCGGGCGGATTATGAGGAAATGGAGCCGCGCGTCAGGCGCTGGTTTGACGACGTGGCCTTTTTCTCGCCGGAGGACGTGCGCGCCGGGGCGGAAGCGCTTGTAAAGCGCGGCGTGGCCCCGGCGGAGGAAGCCCACCTTCTCTTTGGCAACGGTTACGCCGCCCAGCGCAATATTGTTCTTTACGAGGCCATGCGCCGCCATTTGGATTATTTGATCTTTTTTGACGACGACGAATACCCCATGGCCGTCACCAATTCCAACGCCTCCGGCGTGGCCCTGTGGAGCGGCCAGCATGTGATCGAGGCGCATGCCAAGTACCTGCGCTTTGCCGATGTCACAAACGGCTATCACTGCGGCTATATATCTCCCCTGCCCTCGCT
>CAJFUU010000203.1 GCA_904420265.1 uncultured Clostridia bacterium | reverse complement strand
GCCCACAACGCTGCCGCCGGGCACCGGCTTGGGCAACGCGGAGGGGTCGATGGTGGAAAATTCCACATGCGCGTCGATCCATTGCTTGTCAAAAACATGGAACATGGCGCTGCGCGCGGCCAGGGAATAGTCGCACTGAAATTCGCCGCCGAGCATATAAGTGGTAAAATCCGCGATGAAGCAGATTATGCGGGTCTTTTCAAGCACTTCCGGCATGTGCTTGCGCATCCAGCGCAGCTTGTAAAGGGCGAACATGCGGTCCACAAACTGGCCGCAGCGGCCCAGAATTTCTTCGTCATTGTAGAGAGCGCGAAATTCTTCGCACTCCTCGGCACCGCGGGGGTCCATGTAAATCATGGTGTTGCACAACACCTGGTCGCGCTCGTCCAGGCACACGAAGGATTCGCCAAAGGACGTTACGCAAATTGCCTCCACTTCGCAATCCTTGTCCTTGACGGAGAGCGAGAGCACCTCCTGCGTCTTTTCCCAGAGCACGCGGGGGTCCAATTCATAGCGCCCTTCGGCCTCGCCGATGAGGTTATACTCCCGATAGGCATGGCCAATAATGCGCGCGTCGTCGTCAAACAGCGTACTTTTGACGCCCGAAGTTCCAATGTCCAAACCGATAACAGCCATATTGATTCCTCCTGCGCGGCTGCGCCGCTTTGCGAAAAGCAGAGCCCCGGACGGCCATCCGAGGCTCTGCGGACGATGTCTCTATTGCTTGGGCATGTTCGGATATTCGCTGAAGAGCGGATAGAGGATGGGCTCGTCTTCTTCAATGGTGGGGAAGCGTCCCAGCGTCTCGTAGAAGCGGTTGTCCACGTTGTCGTCGTTGGTCTTGGACACCTCGCCGATCAGGCAGTCGCCGCCCTCGGCCCAGAAGGAGTGATATACGCCGCAGTGCAGGGTGATGCTTTCGCCCACGTTTACCTCGATGCGCTCGCCAGCGGGCACGACATAGGTGCGGCCATCCTTGTGGACGGTGACCGGCGTATCCAGCATTTCGCCGTTCTCGCCGGAGTTGTAGCACTTGATAACCAGCGTGCCGCCGCCGCGATTGATGATGTCCTCCATCTTCTTCCAGTGGAAGTGATAGGGCGTCACCTGATTTTCTTCCGAAATCAGCAGCTTTTCGGCATAGGTCTTTTCATACTTGGGGTTGTTGAAGTTGCCGTTGCGCAGGGTGATCATCAACAGGCCGCGCTTGTGGAAATCGCCGCTGCCAAAGTCGGTGATGTCCCAACCGAGCATGTTTTCCTTGATCTCGTCGTATTCGCTGTTCTTGTCCTTCCATTCGTCCATGGTCCAGGTGACGAAGGGCGGCAGGGCAAATTTGTACCGGGCGATCAACGCCAGCGCATTGCGCATAATTTGGTTCAGTTCGGAGCGTTTCATTGCGAAAATTCCTCCTTAGGCTTTGTCGATAGACTGCTTTGCACGGGATTCCTTGATGGCGTTGTCCAGCGCCACAGCCCCGATGAGCACCAGGCCCTTGATAAACTGCTGTACGTATTCGTTCACGGTGAGCATCGTCATACCGTTGGTGAGGATGCCCATGATCAGCGTGCCGACGATAACCATGCCCAACTTGCCCTGGCCGCCGCTCATGCTGACGCCGCCGAGCACAACGCCGGTAATAACGTCCATCTCATAGCCCTCGCCGGCGTTGGGCTGGCCGGAGTTGACGCGCGCCAGAAGCACCACGCCTGCCAGGGAGCTCATCAGGCCGGCAATGCCGTAAACGATGTACTTAATCTTTTTGACGTTGACGCCGGAGAGGCGGGCCGCCTCTTCGTTGCCGCCGACGCCGTAGATATGGCGGCCAATGCGCGTCTTGCCCAGGAATACAATGCCGAAGGCAAACACTACAAACATCACAATAACCGGAATGGGAATAACGTTCAGCACGTAGCCTTGGCCCAACACCGTGAACGAACGGTTAAAGCCAAACACAGGCAGGCCGCCGGTGATAATGTAAGCAATACCGCGCACAGAGGTCATCATGCCCAACGTGGCAATAAACGGGGGCACCTTGAACTGCGTGATGAAAAACGCGTTGATCAGCCCCAGCACCGTACCGAACACCAGCATGATCAGGCAGGCGAGCACGGGGTGCATGGCCGCCTCGGTCATCAGAAGCGCCGCGCCGACCACGCTGGCGCCCACCACCGAACCGCAGGACAGGTCGATACCGCCAGTAAGCATGACAAAGGTCATACCCACGGAAATAATGCCTACGATGGAAACCTGCCGGAGTATGTTGAATATATTATTCAGCAACAGGAAGCGATCCGAGAGGCAGGCAAACACGATCACGAGCAGGATCAATACGGCAATGATGCCGTATTCGCCGAGGATCGCTCTCAGCTTCTTGGAATTCATCTTGGACATGCCCTATTCCTCCTATTTCAGACCAGAAGCGTATTCAAGGATCAGCTCCTGAGAATAATCCTCTTTCTGTATCTCTCCAACGATGCCGCCGTGGCGCATCACCAGTATGCGGTCGCTCATGCCGATCAACTCCGGCATTTCCGAGGAAACCATGATGATGCTCTTGCCTTCCTCGTCCACCAAGTGGCGCATCAGGCTGTAAATTTCCTGTTTGGCGCCGACGTCGATGCCGCGCGTGGGCTCGTCGAATATAATAATGTCGCACTTGGTTGCCAGCGCCTTGGCCAGAACCACCTTCTGCTGATTGCCGCCGGAAAGGTTTTTCACCTGCTGATTGACGCTCGGCGTTTTGATGCGCAACTTTTCAATGTATTCCGTGGCGATGGCAATGTCCTTCTTGTTGCGGACAAAGCACCCCACCATTGCCTGCTTCAGCGAAGAGAACGTGACGTTCTGGCGCACGGACAGGCCCAACAGAACGCCCTGGTTTTTGCGGTCTTCGGGAATCAGGCCGATACCCAACTCCAGCGCCTTTGCCGGGCTTTTTACCGTCTCGCGCTTGCCCTTGACGGTAATTGTGCCTTCTTTTACACGGTCTGCGCCGAAGATGGCCTGCATAACCTCTGTGCGTCCGGCGCCCACCAGACCGCCGAAGCCCAGGATTTCGCCCTTGTGGAGTTGGAAAGAGATGTCATGCACCTTTTCGGATTTGAGGCCCTCCACTTCCAGCACCACTTCGCCCAGGGGCTTGGTGCGCTGCGGATAGTCCTCGCCCAGCTCGCGGCCAACCATGTTCGCAATCAAGTCGTGCACGGTAATGTCCGCCGTATTGTCTGTACGGATGTACTTGCCGTCGCGCATGACCGAGACGCGGTCGCACACCTTGAAAATCTCGTCCATGCGGTGGCTGATGTAAATGATGGTAACGTTGCGCGCGCGCAGCTTTTCGATGATCTGGAAAAGCATTTCCGTTTCCTTATTGGTCAGCGGCGCGGTCGGTTCGTCCATGATGAGTATTTTCGAATTGGCCGCAACGGCCTTGGCGATCTCCACAATCTGCTGATAGGCGATGCCCAGATCGCACACGTAGGCGGCGGGATCCAGCGTGATCCCCATGTCGTCCATAAGCGCTCGCGCGCTGGCGTTCATGGCCTTTTTGTCGACAAAGCCGCCTTTCGCAACTTCCTTGCCAAAGTAGATGTTCTCGGCAACGGTCAGATGCGGGATCAGCGTAAACTCCTGATAGATCGCGGCGATGCCCTTGTCAATTGCATCAATCGGGTTCAATTTGGCATATTCCTGGCCCTCCAGCACGATGGTGCCGGCCGTGGGCACGATGGCGCCGGTGATCGCCTTGATCAATGTGGACTTGCCCGCGCCGTTTTCGCCGGCAAGCGCATGTACCTCGCCCCTGCGGAAGGCGATGGATACATCGTCCAACGCTTTTACGCCGGCATAGTATTTGCTAAGGTGTCTCACCTCAAGTATATTATCCTGCATCTTTACCTCCGCAAAACATGCCTTTTTGCAGGCGGAGCGGTCGGGCCTGCCCGCCGCCCCGCCAAAGCGCGTCCCTTCCGGGGGCGTTTTCAATCCGCCCGCCGGGGCGGGCGCCCCGCAAAGGGGCGCGCCGCCTACAGTGCCGCTCGGTGCGAATTATTAGCCAGCAACGTATTCGCCGCTGAGAACTTCATCCTGCCAGACGGGCTCGCAGGGGAAGTAGGACACGGGGGCCTCCTCCGGCACGCCGTTGGCCAGGAAATCGGCCAGGCAGTTGACGCAGTCAACGCCGGTCTGATAGGGGGCGATGTCAACGGTAGCGCGGTAGATGGAGCCTTCCTCCTGCATCTTGGCAATGGCCTCGGGGGTGGCGTCGCCGCCGCCGATGTAGAAGTCCGCCATGGCTTCCTCGTCCAGGTTCATGCCCATGATGGCTTCATAAGCGCCCAGGGGGCCGGAGTCGTTGTTGCCGGTGATGACGCGTACGTCGGGATACTGCTGCATGATGTTCTCGGTGATTTCCATGCCGGTGGTGGGGTTATCGCCAGCCTGACGGGCGACGATTTCCGCTTCGGGGCACAGCTCCTCGATGGTGTCCTGGATGCCGTCGCCGCGGGCAACCACGGCCTCGACGTTATCCTGGGAGATGATCAGAACCTGGGCCTTGCCGTCCAGATGCTCGTTGATCCAGGTGGCGGCGTTGGTGCCGATAATGGTGCCGTAGGTGTACTCGTCCAGCGTGAAGATGGCGTTGGCATTGTCAATGATCTGCGCGAAGGAGATCACGATGATGCCCTGCTCCTGCAGCTGCTCGCTCACGGGCAGCAGCGCGTTGGAGTCGATGGGGCAAGCGATGACGCAGTCCACGCCCTGGTTGCCGAAGTTTTCAAAGTCGGAAACCTGCTTGGCAACGTCGTAGCCGGCGTCCACCACAACCAGTTCATAGCCGAGCTCGTCGCACTGATCCTGCACGCCGTTCATAACGGATACAAAGTAGGGGTTTGCCATCTGCGGGATGGACATGCCGACGACGATCTGATCGTCTTCGGCGCTCGCCATCGAGGCAAACGTCGCGAGCATCAACACGCACAGTACCAGAGACAACAGTTTCTTCATGGGTTTTTCCTCCTTGTTATTTTTATCGGGGTCTTTTCCCCAATAAATTCATATCGTTGTTTCCCGCACAACAAGGTGCGGGGCGATGAGATGGACGCCGTCTCCTTCGCCATGCGCCCGGCCGTCTCCGGCTTCTATGGCGTCCGCAAGCAGCTGCATGGTCTTTTCGCAAATCTCCTGAATCGGCTGGTGCACCGTGGTAAGCGGCGGCGAAACCAGCGCGGAGAACATAATATCGTCAAAGCCGGCCACGGAAATATCTCCCGGAATGCTCAGGCCGGACTCCAGTATGCGCTTGACAATGGCCATGGTCATAATATCGTTAATACAGATTACGGCCTCGGGCCGGTCTTCGAGGATGCGCGCCGCGCCCTCATAGGCCTGGCCGTACCATGGCATCTCCAGAAGCAGTTCGCGCTCGCGCCGCTGGGGTATGCCCGCCTCCTGCAGCGCCCGCACATAGCCTTCGTAGCGCAAGGTGGCAAACTGGGCGTCTATGTCCACCGACACAAACCAGAAATCCCGCAATCCCCTGCCGATCAGGTATTTGGTGATTTCGTACTGCCCCTGCGCAAAATCGCACATCACCACCGGCTCGGCGCTGCCGGCGTACCGCTCTGTACAAAAGACGATTGGCACGTTCGCCTGGCGCAGCATTTCCACGTTCCGGCCCGAGCGGCGAGGGTTGAGAATCGGCACCATGATTACGCCCTGTACGCGGCGCGAAAGGAAAAAACGCAGGTACCTTTCCTCCTGTTCGGCACTGTTGTTGGCAATGCCCAGCAAAAGCGTATAGCCGCGCACCTCCGCCAGATGCGAAAGTATATCGACAATCGCGCTGTAAAACGGGTTTTGGATTTCAGGAATCATCAACCCGATACAGCCGCTTTCCTGCATGACCAGGGCCTGCGCGGAATGGTTGGCCACATAGTGCATCTCCCGCGCGATGCGCAACACCCTGCGGCGGGTTTCGGCGTTCACGCCGGCGCGGTTGTTCAGCGCCATGGACGCCGTGGCAATGGAAACCCCCGCTTCCCTGGCCACGTCCTTAATGGTTATCCTCATCGTCTCCTTTGTGTGTTTGAAACGTTTCAAATGATTTGCATATTGATTATAGCAGCTTCCCATGCTATAATAATAGCACAATTTCGTATATTTATAGCACGATTTACGTATATTTCGAAGCTTTTGTTAAAGGATGTATGGGGAGGTAACTATTGTGCAGGCTTCCAACCTTCGTGAACTTCTTGCAGATTTATCGTTGGCAATTGGTCAATCGGTCTATTTTATTGATTGTAACCGGATACATGCTTTGCAGTTTTGCGCGAATGCGGCCAACCTGCCCTGCGCGGCGTGCGCGCATCGCGATGGCAAAAGCGTCTGCGCTTCCATACTGGCTCTGGATGGACGGGAGGAAGAAACCTCGTGCCGGGGCGGTTTTCCAGTGCTGGCCGTGCCCATCGACGTGCGCAAAGAGCACATCGGCGCCCTTGCCGCCGGACCGGTACGCTCCGCTTCACAGGCCTATCTGCGCGCATTGCAAAGCATGCTGCGCGCCTGCGCCAGCCTGGTGCTTGAGCAACGCCTCTTCCCCGAGCAGCACGGCCTTTTTGACGAACTTTCCAGCTATATCAGCGAGCACATTGCCGACCCCCTCAGCGCCCGGACGCTGCAATCGGTGTTTTTTCTGTCCGCAGACTCGCTTTCCCGCCTCACGCTCCGCGAGACAGGGCTACCCCTGCAGCGCTTTATCCGCGTCAAGCGTCTGGAAGCGGCGCGGACGCTGCTGTTGGCCACAAATCTAAACGTGCAGGAAATCGCTGAGCGCTGCGGCGTCAGCGACTTCAACTACTTTTCCAGAATTTTTAAAAAGCATTATGGCTGCACACCCTCGGAAATGCGCCGGCGCGGCGGCTGAACGGGCGTGCAAACGCGCCGCCGGCAAAGTTCCAGGCCCTCTCCCGCCTTTCCTTTGTCACCCATGCGGGGGGGGGTATGGGAAACGTTGTATACGCCTTTCCTTTATCGCCCGGTGAACCGATACCGCCGCCACATGACCGGCAAAATTTGGATAAGCCTCTTGCGCGCAGTTCGCGTTTTCACGCTTGCCTGCTCCCCGCTTTGGGAATATACCGACAGCTGTGCCGGGAATGAAGTTCCGGGCGTTGTTGCTCCGAAACACATCCGCCCTTGACTTTCCTCTTTCGTCTGTGTGAGAGAAGAGAACTATATCTTTACATGAATGAGCGTTTACATGCGTATTTCCTTTGCCGCCTGCGCGAGCCAATCGTGCCACCGCGCGATCGGCAGAATTTGGGCAGGCCGCTTGCGCGCAGCTCGAATTTTCGCGCTTACCTGTTCCCCGCTTTGGGGATATACCGACAGCCGTGCCG
>CAJFUU010000202.1 GCA_904420265.1 uncultured Clostridia bacterium | reverse complement strand
TTTGGAGTACTTTTTATTTTGTATACGTTAATATGGTTACAATTCTCATTACGTAGCCTGCTTTTCCGGCGCGGAACACAGGACACCTTTCGGACGTTGCGCGTTGGGCATAAAAAACGCCGTTCCCGGGAGGGGAGCGGGGCTGTCGATGCTCGCTGACGAGCCGCTGGAGAAGGACTTCGCAATCATGAAACTCCCATCTTTCCATCGAGCGCCGTTGTTCTTCCCGGCCCGCATGAGGAAGATGTAAAAAAGGCCGCATGGCCGTCCTTTGACAATGGCAGAGGGGCGGCGGCGGCTCTGCGCAAAACAAAGCGCCCGTGAAAGCAACTTTCACGGGCTCTCCATGTGCGGGGCGCGGCCAGGCGCTTTAGAGGATATATTTCTTTACGTCCTTGGACTGTATCTCCTCGGAAAGCTGGTTGCGCACGTATTCTGCGTCCACCTTGACCTCTACTTCCGGGGCGTCGCCGCCGCCGGCGTTGAAGGCGATGTCGTTAAGAATCATTTCCAGAAGCGTGTGCAAACGGCGCGCGCCGATGTTTTCGGCGGTTTCGTTGGCCTGCCAGGCATAGTCGGCAATGACGTCCAACGCGCTGTCGTCGAAGGTAAGCGATACGTTATCCACCTTCAAAAGCATCTGATACTGGCGAATCAGCGCGTTTTCGGGCTGGGTGAGAATGCGCTTATAGTCCTCACGCGTGAGGGGCTTCAAATCCACGCGCACGGGGAAGCGGCCCTGCAGTTCGGGAATCAGATCCGTCACCTTGGAAACGTGGAACGCGCCCGCGGCGATAAAGAGCATGTGGTCTGTGCGCACAGGGCCGTATTTGGTGTTTACCGTAGAGCCTTCCACAATGGGAAGAATATCCCGCTGCACGCCCTCGCGCGACACATCCGGGCCGTTGCCGCCTCCGCGCCCGGCCACCTTGTCGATTTCATCGAGGAACACGATGCCGTGCTGCTCGGCGCGGTCGATGGCCTCCGTGTAGACGCTGTCCATGTCGATGAGGTTTTGCTCCTCCTCGGCGATGAGTATGCGCCGGGCCTCACGCACTTCCACTTTGCGAATTTTGGTGCGCTTGGGAAGAATGGTGCCCAGCATGTCGTTCATGTTCATGTCCGTGCCGGGAATTTCGCCGCGCGGGGCGGTTTCCTCCACTTCAACTTCGACGATGACGTGCTCCATTTCGCCCTTGTGCAGCTTTTCCATCACGTCTGAACGCCGCGTGGAAAGGCGCTCTTTTTCCTCCGGAGCCAGTTCCGGCTCTTTGGGCTTGTTGCCCAGCAGGATGTCGAGGGGGTTGGTCTTTTTTTTGATGGGCTTGACGATCAGGTCGGCCAGGCGCTCTTCGGCGTTTTTTTCGGCGCGCTGGCGAACCCGGGCGGTGTGCTGCTCCTTGACCAGACGGATGGAGGCCTCCAGAAGGTCGCGGACGATGGATTCCACGTCGCGGCCCACATAGCCGACTTCGGTGAATTTGGTGGCCTCTACCTTTACAAAGGGCGCGTCCACCAGCTTGGCCAGGCGGCGGGCGATTTCGGTTTTGCCTACGCCCGTGGGGCCGACCATGAGGATGTTCTTGGGGGTGACTTCCTCCCGAATCTCCGGGGGAAGCTGGGCACGGCGGTAGCGGTTGCGCAGGGCCACGGCCACGGCGCGCTTGGCCGCGTCCTGACCGATGATGTAGCGGTCAAGTTCGCGCACGATTTCGCGCGGTGTAAGCTGAATCATGGCGGTTCTCCTTTATACGGTTTCGACGATGATGTTTCCGTTGGTAAAAATGCAGATATCCGAGGCGATTTTCAGCGAGCGCTCGGCGATTTCGCGGGCGGACAAATCCGTGTTTTGCATCAGCGCCCGCGCCGCGGCCAGGGCGTAGTTGCCGCCTGAACCGATGGTTAAAACGCCGTCGTCCGGTTCGATGACCTCGCCCGTGCCGCTCACCAGCAACAGGTTTTCCTTGTCGGCGCACAAAAGCATGGCCTCCAGTTTGCGCATGGCCTTGTCCATACGCCAGTCCTGCGCCAGTTCCACGGCGGCGCGGGGCAGGTTGCCGGAGAACTGGGTGAGTTTTTCCTCAAATTTCTCCGAAAGCGCGAAGGCGTCGGCCACGGAGCCGGCAAAGCCGACCACGACCTTGCCGTTGTAGATGCGGCGCACCTTGTGGGCGTGCGCCTTCATGACGGTTTGCTGACCCATCGTCACCTGGCCGTCTCCGGCCATGGCGCATTCGCCGTTTCGGCGCACGGCGCAGATGGTGGTTCCGCGAAAGATGGATTCTGCCATAGTCAATTCCTCAATT
>CAJFUU010000201.1 GCA_904420265.1 uncultured Clostridia bacterium | reverse complement strand
GTTCCTATTCTACGACAGGAGGCCACTTTTTTCCTTTGTCCGTTGCTTGGGGTACTGGCCAAACGCCGCAAGGGCTATTTCCCGCGCTGTCCGCAAGCCGTGCGTCCTCTTTCCGCGCCGCCGGCAGGATGTGGTCCCAGCCTTTCCTTGCTGTATTCCATCCTCAAAATATCCAGGCGCTATGCCCCGGCGCGCCGCTCCTTTCTCGCCCGCACAATCACAACGTCCGGCTTCTCCTTTTCCCCATACGCTTCTTCATAAAATCCATCAATGACAAAGCCGTTTTCAAAGCACACCTGGAAAATATCCTGCAGGGAGCGATGATAATAACACTGCTGAAGCGGTTGCCCCTCAATGGCAATATCGTAATAACTGTGCGGCGTCAGGTACTTTTCCGTGAGGGTGACAAAGCAAGGGTGCTGCGTGGCAAATACGAAAATCCCATCCTCGGCCAGCAGTTTGCTCACGCAGGCAAACAGCGGCGCAATATCGGCAATATCCATCAGCGCCATGCAAGATACCGCTTTTGTATAGGGCGTTTCCCGTTGCAGGGAAAGTATTTCGTCCGCCTTCGTGGCGTCAACTACGCAAAACTCAATCCTGCCGGCGTATTTTTGCCGCCGTTTTTTCGCCAAAGCAATCATCCTAGGGCTATAGTCAAAGGCGACCACCCGCGCCCCGGCCTGCGCCGCGTACGCGGAGTAATTGCCGTTTCCGCAGGCGATGTCCAAGACAAAATCGCCCGGCTGAAGATCGAGCAGGCGGCTCACCTTCGGCCGGACCACCTCCCGATGGAACCGGTTTGAGCAATCGCCCATCTGCGCGTCCCAGAATTCCGCGTTTGCCTCCCACGCTTTCAGGCTTTCCGCTACGGTATATCCAGCCATGTTTTTTCCTCCTGAACTCTGTTTGACCTTGGTTTCGCGCTTCGAAGCCTCTGCGAAAGATACCCGAAGTCTTGTTGATGAAATTACGGGCGTCCTCTTTTCAAGCATCCTCAAAACAGCGCGTACTGCGCTTCCAGCGCCGCCCATTTTTCCAAAAACGCCTCTCCTTCGGGGTCGGCGGCAATCCGGCGCACGGCCCGGCGCACGGCGCGCACAAATTCAGGATCAAGGCCGCGCGTACCGAAGCGCGCCAGCGGGCACATGGCCCGGGCACGGCGATCCATCTTCACGCCCCAGCCCGTTTCGGTTTTCACCGGCGTGAGCGGGAAAATGCGGCAGGCCAGGGGCCGGTTTTCGCGCTCGCAGGTTCCGTCGCAGGTATAAATGGGGGCAAAATCGCCGCCCACGCCGGGCAAAAGCGCTTCCTCTCCGGGAAAAAGGTACATGCCGCCCTGCCCGTCTTCGTCCGCCTGGCAGCAGGCTGCGCCGCACAGCGCCCCGCAATCGCTTTTCAGCGGCGTTTTGTCGCCCACCAGCGCCCTGGCCTCGAAAATGATGTCCGTATGCATGTTGTACCTCTCACAACGCGGTTTTTTTGCAATGATACCATGCGTAAATTGTAAAGTCAATCGTCTTCCCCTTGCTTTTTTGCCGTCCGCGTTGTATAATGTGCGTGTCTGAAAAAAGGAGGTGTATCTTTCATGGCATATACGATCAGCGACGATTGCATCGCGTGCGGCGCGTGCGCGGAGGAATGTCCGGTTTCGGCGATCTCCGAAGGCGACGGCAAGTACGTTATCGATGCGGACACCTGCATTTCCTGCGGTGCCTGCGCGGGCGTCTGCCCCGTTTCCGCTCCCCAGGAGGGCTAAGGCGTTGCCTTGGGCTCTGGTCCAACGAAAAATTCCGCTCCCTTCCCTTAGGGGGCGGTTTTTTGATATTGATTGCAGATATGTGACAAAATTCCGCCAATTCCCGCAAAACCCCGTCGCGGGGGCAGGATTGCGCGCCTGAAGCGCGAATATAGAAGATAAATAGGTATATTTTGATACGGACATTGCAAAAGTATTGCGGAGGGATTTCATGGCGGAGGCGCGGTGGCGCTTTGGGCGCAGGGGAAAAATGCTGCTGGCAGCACTGGCGGCGCTGGCCTGTTTGTGCGCGTTGCCCGCCCGCGCGACGCAGCCCGCCGAAGCGGCGCAGCGTTTGGCGGCGCTGGGATATGTGCGCGAAGACGCGACGGATCTGAGCGCGGCGGTGCGCAATTTTCAAACTGCCAACGGCCTGGAGGCGACCGGTACGCTGGATACGGAAACGCTCTCGGCGCTGGAAAGCGACGACGCCGTAGCCAAGCGCGACTATCTGCGCGCCTTGGCCGAGCGTTACCCCGAAGAGCCGCTGGTCAGCGGCAACATCAGCGCCGAGGTGCGCGCCCTGCAGGAAGGCCTGCGCACTTTGGGCTACTACTCCGGAGAGGCGGACGGCGTTTACGGCGACGCCACGCGCCTGGCGGTGATGGCCTTCCAAACCGCCAACGGCCTCTACGCCAGCGGCGAGGCCGACCGTGCCGTGCTCTTCCGTCTGCACGAGGGGCAGACGCTGTCATGGGACGATTTCATCGCCGGCAAAACCTGCGCGCGGGGCGATTCCGGCGCCAATGTGCGCTCCCTGCAGCGGCGTCTCAAGCGCATGGGCTACTATGAGGGCGAGTGTACCGACAGCTTTGGCGACGCCACCCAGCGCGCGGTAGAGCGCTTCCAGGAACAGTTTCTTCTCACCGTCAGCGGCGAAGCCGACGTACAGACCTGTCAACTGCTGTATTCCGGCGAGACGGATGCGCAGGCAAACGACGGCATACTGCGCGAAGGCAGTTCCGGCGCCGAGGTGCGCGCCCTGCAAGCGCTGCTGAGTGGCCTGGGGTACCTCGACGTTCCTGTCAACGGCATGTTCGACGAAAACACATTTGCGGCGGTGACACTTTTCCAGATTGCCAACGACTTTGCGCCCACGGGAGAGGCGGACGCGGAATTGATGGAGGTTATGTCCTCGCAGCGCGTCGTGCCGTTTTCCGAGGCGGTGGAGGCGCTGCGCGCTTCCGAGGCAAGCGTGGATGCGCAGACTTTGACGCTGACGGCAACCACGGCCTCCGACATGCTGGGCCGCGCCTTTCCCGCCGAAACGAACGAACTGTTCCCCGGTTTTGCCTTCGTGCGCTATGTCTATGCCCGCGCCGGTGTGGGGTTATCCGATCCCGGGCGCGTCGTCGAAGGTGAAAACTGCCGCCCCTTCGCGCCTGAAAGCACCGCGGCAGGCGAGGTGGTGGCCATGGAATTTACCGATGAAAGCGGCGTGCAGGTGCTCTATGGGCTCAGCCTCGGCGGCACGCGCCTGGCTTATGCCGATACGGCTACGGGCTACATTGTCTCCGGCGACCTCTCTTCCATGAATTATGATCAAGCCTATGTGTGGAACTTCTCCGAACAATGAGCAATCGCGGCAGGCCGTCCCTCTGTTGCCCGGCGAGCGCCTGGACGATTTGCAGTGCGGCGGATACCGCCTGATTCAGCGCGGCGACGCCTTCCGCTTCGGCACGGATTCCGTGCTGCTGGCGGATTTTGCCGCGCCCCGGGCGCACACCCGCGCGGTGGATCTGGGCTGCGGCACGGGGGCCGTCGCCATGCTCATGGCCGCGCATCAGCCCCTTGCGCAGATAGACGCAGTGGAAATCCAGAGCGATGTTGCCGACATGGCCCGCCGCAGCGTTCTGCTGAACGGCCTGCAAACGCGCCTGCGCGTATTCGCGGCGGACATGCGCGCCGCCCACGACCTGTTGGGATACGGCGGCTACGACCTGGCGGTGTGCAATCCCCCTTACGGCCGCGAGGGGGCGACGCTTTTGAGCCAGAACGAGGGCGTGCGCCTGGCCCGGCACGAGTGCGGGCTTACCCCTGCGGGCGTGGCGGAAAGCGCGGCGCGGCTCCTCAAAAACGGCGGACGGCTGTGCGTAGTCTTTCCCGCGCCGCGCGCGCTGGAAATGATGCGCGCCATGGAGGACGCGCGCCTGGCGCCCAAGCGCATTCGCACCGTACACGGCATGAGCGGGCGCGCGCCGAAATTCGTGTTGATCGACGCCGTCAAGGGCGGCGGAAGCGGCCTGCATTGGCTGCCGCCGCTTGTTCTGCGCGAGGCGGACGGTTCCTTCAGCGCCGAATGGCGGCGCATCTACCGTTGCCCGTCCTGAACGCGCCGGCCATTGCCGTTTAAAGAGGAACGGCGCGCCGCTTTGGCCGTCGCGGACATGGAGATGTGCGTATGGGCAGCGGCGGAATTGCCGGCGGCGGGCGCGTCGCAGAGAGCATTCGCCGCCACCCGCTTTGCGCAACCCGTCTCATGCCGGGCAATAAAGCAATCCGGAAACGCCATGCGCCGGGCAAAAGTTTCGCATTGCCGCCACTTGGCCAACGCGCGCATCCGTTCAGGCTGGCGAATATCCGTTTTTTGAACGGAAGGCTTTTCGCCGCCGCACGTACCTCCGTCGCGGGAATATGACCGCGGCGGCGATTCCACATCGCAGGTATACGGCCGTCGTCAGGGCGTTGCGCAAACGGCAGCGTTTGTTCCCCCAGAGCCGCAAACATGGCCGGGAAAACGCGTGGCCAGGCGATATTTTGCAGCGGAGACGCCCGCCGCACCGCCGCGTGTGTCTCCATCCCAGGGATTCTTCCCGGCAGCAGCGATTCCGTATCGCTGGCAAACGTTGTCGGCGGGGTGTTGCGCAAATGGCGACGGTATTCTTTTGAACCGCAAACATG
>CAJFUU010000200.1 GCA_904420265.1 uncultured Clostridia bacterium | reverse complement strand
CGCTACCCGAAGGCAAGCAGGTCGATTTCCGTAACCCGCAGCCGCGCGGGAGCGTCGGTGGCAGCGTACAGCAGGCAGTCGCAATTTCGCCGCGCAAGGCATACGGCGCGCTGTCCAAAGCACCCGGTGCGGGCACTACCCGAAGGCAAGGGGGTCGATTTCCGTAACCCGCAGCCGCGCGGGAGCGTCGGTGGCGGCACACAACAGGCAGCCGCCAATTTCGCCGCGCGCAAGGTAGGCGACGCGCTGTCCGAGGCGAAAGATTTCCGTTTCCGTCGCACAGAGCGCGCGAAAGCCGCCGGCAAGCCCCGCGCCGGTAAGTTTCAAATAGCTTTCCATGCCTACCCATTCGCGCACAGGGATGGTCGAGACGCGGTTTTTGCGCTCAATGTCTATGCCCACCTCGCAGCCGTGCAGCGCGCATACGGCCCAGTCCCCGGTATGGGCGAGGCTGTCGTGCCAGCCTGTGCCGTCTGCCAGTATGGGTTTGCCGCCCGGCGTGTACAGATAAGCGGGTGGAGGCGCGTAGTTTTCGAGATGGCGTGACAGCGCCGCATGCAGCGCCAGTTCTGCGCCCAGCGAGCGGCGGCGGTCGTCCAGACGCTGAAGCGCGGCCATGCGCGCGCGTCGTTCGGCAGAAATAAAGGCGGCCCACACGGCGCTATCCGGGTTGAGCGTGGAAACGTCGATGGCATAAACAAATATGTCGTTCATACTTTGCCTCCTTGGGCTTGGGCGGAAGAGAAGCGCCGGAAGTGTGTGCTGGCAGGATTCCCGTTTTAAAAAGAACGCCTGCGGGTATGCCGTTTGCCCTGCGGGATTTGACTTCGGCAGGCGCAGCGCTGTTGCGCCTTTCTCCGCCCAATTGCGCTGAAAGAAAAAATGTCCGGCATATATTTTAAAGCGCAATAAGATTTGCCTCCGCGCCGGCGATGTTTTCCCGCCCGGATTTCCCACGAGGAAGGCGCCGGTAGGCGGTATGGCGAAAGCCTCTCCACGAAAGCGGCGTCGGGATGATGGCGCTTGACGATCTGCTTACAGCGACCCAAGGGAAAAGCGCCGCGAAAACGCCCAGAACCGGCACAACGGACCCTGGAAAGGCGACAGGGGGCGCAGAGAAGGCTTATGCCCGGCCAAACGGTCCCGCTCTCCGCGAAGGAAACGAACGCCGCGGGCAAAGCGACTGCCGGTGTCAATCCTGCGCGTGCCCCGCGGAGGCACAAGACTTCGAATTCCGGCTTCCAATGGGGCAGGCGATTCGAAAACGCCGCGAAAGGCGCTGAACCGGATTCCGCTCCCGGCGTCCGCTATACCGGCCAGCCGCCGGGAAGGAGACGCCAAGACAGGCTTCGACGCTTGATTTCCGTATAGCGCACCGGACATCCGTTTTCCGCAGGAACAGCGCTCCAAAAGAACGAGCGGTTGGAAACATCGCCACGATAAGGCGCTGCGCCGGATTCTGTTCCCAACGTCCGCCTGCCCTGTCGGGTTCTCGGCCAGCCGCCGGGAAGGAGACTCCAAGATAGGCTTCGACGCTTGATTTCCGTATAGCGCATCGGGCATCCGCTTTTCGCAGAAACAGCACTCCAAAAGAACGGACGGTCGGAGACGTTGCTGCGACAAGGCTCTGAACCAGATTCTGTTCCCAACGTCCGCCTGTCGGGTTCTCGGTCAGCCGCCGGGAAGGAGACGCCAAGATAGACTTCGACGCTTGATTTCCGTATAGCGCATCGGGCATCCGTTTTTCGCAGAAACGGCGCTCCAAAAGAACGGGCGGTTGGAGGCGTCGCCGCGAAAGGCGCTGGGCCGGGTTCTGTTCCCAACGTCCGCCTATCGGGATACCGGCCAGCCGCCGGGAAGGAGATGCCAGGACAGGCTTCGACGCTTGATTTCCGTATGGCGCATCGGACATCCGTTTTCCGCAGAGGGCATGGGCCTCAAACGCTCGATTTGCAAGCGGCCGGCGCTTCTCACGACTCGCGAAAGGCGCCCGCACCGGCGTTTTCGGCCATTGGCGGGATACCCGCCAAGCCGCCGCATAGAAGACACCGCTTCCCCGGATACTCTGCCCAGGGAAAAGAACGCAAATCCCTGCTGGTTTCTGTGTAAAAGCGACTTGGAAATGGACCGCAACGCTGCGGTCATTCCTCAATTTATGCCCATCGGAAGGGTGGTTTGCGTTCCTGACGGGAAGGCGTTTCCGCCTCAGGGAGTGTCGCGGGTACAGGCGTCTCTCTTTCCGCAGCACCCGCGCAGAGTAGCGTGGATAAAGTGTCTTTCCATCCAATAGAGCGAGAGGTATTTTCCCGCTTTCCGTTGGGCGTTTTTATCCGCATGCCATAGGATGCAGAACTCTGCTCCCTGTGCCACGCGCAAGGATGCGCCGTTCAGCCTTCTGCTTCGTCCAACAGTTTTTCCAGGCAAACCAGACGAATTTGCCCCAAGCCATTAAAGTCGCAGGGCACGATGCCCGCCTCCCGGTAGCCCAGGCGCTTGTAGAGCGCACGGGCGGGAGCGTTGATCTGGTTGGTGTCCATGCGCAGGCAAACGCAGCCGTTTTCCCGCGCGTATTGCTCGTAAAAACCGACAAAGCCGCTGCCAACCCCCTGTCCGGCTGCATCGGGATCGACCACCAGTGTATGCAATACCATAATTTTATCCGCCGGAGCGCTGTACTGCCAATGACACAGCGCATATTCGGGCACCTGCACGCGGTTGATGCGCGCCGCGGCGACAATCTTGCCGTCGCGCTCGTCTACAAACTGCTCGCCTGCTTCCAGCGCCGCGCGCGCCGTTTCTTCGGTGGGGTATACGCCGCGCATCCAGCCGGTTGTGCCCAGGCCGGCCTCTTCGCGGCTGTGGATATGGTCATAGATATTCGCAATGGCGGGAAGATCCCACCCGGTTGCCTTGCGGATCATGGGTTGCTCCTTTCTTCGTTTCAAAGTGACGCGAACGGGGATGCGCCTGCGGATTTGGAAATGCGCGAATGGCAAGGGGTGGCAGAGCGGCGCCGTCGCGCTCAGGGGGACGCATCTACGGGTTTCTTGCGCAGCCTGAGGGCGACGCCCCGTATTCGCGCCGATTCGTGCAACATCTGCGCGGCTTTTTGCGCGCGTTGGGGAAGAGCCGCGTCCATTTGGATGAGGGCGGTTTGAGTCCGGCGCAGGTCGTTTAGCGGCGGCAGAATGGCCGCCAGCGAAAACAGGCTCTTGCGCCGCCCGTCGTTGCAGGTGTTGAGCAGGCATTGGAGGATTTCCATTTTCCACCCAGTTCGGCCAGACAGGCCGCCATGCCCATGTCCCGGGCGCGGCGTTGAGAGGTGATGAAGGAAACGGTGTCCCAATCGTCGCGGTTGGCATAAGGGGTGCAAGGATATTCGCCGCAGAGAAAGCAGTATTCCAATTCGCCGTGCTCCTGCACGCGGTGGGCGAGAGCGCAAGCGCGGTTCCCGCCGCGGCCGGGGCAGTAGCCGCCCGCGTACATCAGGCACAGGCCGCAGTTCAGCCCGCAAAGGGAAAAGCGCGGGCGCGGCGGAAGTTCGGCATGGATTTCCTCCGGGTTATGTTTGAGAATATTATACCATTTTTTGCGGGCAGAGGCAAAGGAAATGGGCAAAAGAAGATGCTGGGGCCTGTGGTCAGGGGAAGGCGGAATACCACACTTCAGGGATCATGGGAAATTGCGTATAAGCGGCGCCGCGGGATGCAGGTGAACGGCAGTGGGCAGTGTTTTCATCCGTGCCATGAAGAGAAATGAGACGCGTTATTCCCATCGCGTTCGCCGGCTAGAATGGAAAGCTTTCGCCTCCCTCTTGCGCGCTTGTTGAAAATGGCGCTTGCCGGCGTTACAGTGGGGTGTGGGACAAATATCTTGGAGAAAGGGGGGAGGGCCGGGCAAAGCGCAGAAGGGGATTTTGGCATGCGTTTGTTCGAAGCGGGAGCTAAAGCAACACTGCCTGATCTCGCTGGAACTTGGGCGCAGCAAGGGGCGAGAAACGGCGCTTGCCCGACCGAACCATAGAGGCGGCAATGTTACAAAATGCGACGGTTTGTTTTATTGGAGTCGAGATGCAGTAGGAACGGGAAACGATGCTTGCCAAGTCGGAATAAAGGTATGACAAGGACGCAGGGCAATGCTACCTGTCTCGCTTGGAGCAAGAACATAGCCGAAAGGCCCGAGGGCGAGAGAGGCCCGAACAAAAGATAAATGGGCTGACACGTATCTGCCTGAAGCGGGAGCACGTAAAACGGTGCCGCTTGTCCTGCTGGAACCTGGGTGTAGCAGAGGGTGAGAGGGTGGGAAATGGCGTTTGCCCGGCTGGAATAAGAGCGCGGCGAAAATGTGGAGCGCTCCATCTTGTTGCGGCAAAAGCATATAGCAGGGAAGAGATTTGGCAAAGTGTAGCAAGGCTTGGATATGGTTTGAAGCGAGAGCGCAGGAGCGGCGCTCATATCAAGCAGAAACGTGGCAAGGGCGCAAACCGGCTTGTCCGTCTTGCCGGAAGAGAGGCGCATAAAACGCAGAGCGATGTCGCTTGGTGAAGGGCATAATCCGCAATTACGGGGGCCTCCAGTTTCAGCGAAGAATTCGCAGGCTTCGTGGCGCTAAGGCAGGAATTCACAGCGCCAAATAGCGCAAAAGATGCCGAAATTGCATTTTAGGAAATTTTCAAACACACGCTGGAGAGAAGGAAGAGCGGACAAAGCGCAGAAGGGGATTTTGGTATGCATCTGCCCGAAAAGGGAGGACGGGAAACGAAGCTGTTCCGCTTTGTGAAAGAGCGCAGCGCAGGCGCGAAGCGACGCTGCTTGCCTGCGGCAAGAGGCGCTTTGTAAAGGCGCGCCCGGATTGGTGTTTTGGCAGGTT
>CAJFUU010000199.1 GCA_904420265.1 uncultured Clostridia bacterium | reverse complement strand
TCATGATGCCCCGCGCAATCATGCCCGTGCTCATGCCCATGATGATCGCAGGTGGCCGCGTCGCTCGCTTTCAGCGTTCCCGCCAAAAATGCCTGCACCGCCGCATCCGCCGCGCCTTGCACGCCCGCGTACAGGGCTATGCCCATCTGCGCAAGCGCTCTGCGCGCGCCTTCGCCGATGCCGCCGCAAATCAGCGTTTTCACGCCCATCTGTTCAAGCTGCCCGGCCAGCGCGCCGTGCCCAGCGCCGTCGGCCTCAATTACCTGCGCGCTGCAAACCGCGCCGTCTTCAACCTCATAAACCTTGAACTGCGCCGTGTGCCCAAAATGCTGGAAGACCTCTCCTGCATTATAGGTAACCGCAATTTTCATATCTGAAACCTCCATTTTTGACATATGTCATTTTCAGATATATTTTAGCGCAGTTTTCGCCATATGTCAAGAACCTTGAAAATTTTTTCTGCGCAGCGTTTCAAAAAGCTATGCAGCGGGTATCTATATACAGGAATGCGCAAGGCCGGAGGGCCGGAAAGGAAGCATATATGAAAATTTACACTTGCACCGTCTGTGGCTGGGTGTACGACGAATCCGCCGGCGATCCGGACAACGGCATCGCCCCCGGCACGAAGTGGGAAGATCTGCCCGACGATTTTGTCTGCCCCCTGTGCGGCGTAGGCAAGGATCAGTTCGAAGAAGGTTAAACGCTCTTGCAAAGAAACGGACGTCCGATGGGGCGTCCGTTTCAGTTTGTTGGCAAAGCCGGCAGCCTGCGCGCCTCTCATCCCGCAAGGCCTAGCTGTTTTCCGGCCAGGGAACGGGCAACATGCCCATCTTTCCGCGCATATCGAACAAAAGTTCCATCAAACTGCGCCGATAGGGAATGAACGCGCCGCTTTCCAGCATCTCCAAAACTTCGCTCTGGCTGGCCCAGGCCACGTTTTGCACTTCTTCGCGCTGAAGCCGCAACCGCCTCAGATCGACTTCGCGTTCCACGAGGTAAAGGTCGTCAAATCCACTGGAAAAGTTGACCGTCAGCGAAGGCCGCACGCCCTGAAGGTCTATATCCAGGCCCAATTCTTCCCGCGTCTCGCGCTGGGCGGCCTGCCGGCTGGTTTCTCCAGCCTGCGCGCAGCCGCCCGCGCTCAAATCCCATTTCCCCGGCCAGGCGGATTTGCATATCTGCCGCTGCTGAATGAGCATTCTTCCCTGCCGGTCAAATAGGCAGACATGCACCACCATATGCAGTCCACCCGGCGGAAGCGCTTCCCCGCGCCGCGCCGTTTTTCCCGTCGGCAGGCGGTTTTCATCGTATAGATCGAGCGTTTCCATATCGTTCCCTCTCTACACGCCCCGAACCGCGAAGCCATATTCAAACAGGCGCGCCGCATCGGTCCAGCGGTTCGTGCCCGTGGCGCCGCTCTTGAACACCACCGCAATCAACGACACGCCGTCGCGCTCCGCAGAGCATACAAAACAGTAGCCCGCCGCCGAAGTGAAGCCGGTCTTGCCGCCGACGGCGTCTGCATAATAGTACTCCGAACTCTCGTCAAAAATCTTGTAACTGCTCGTCAGCGTGCGCGCGGCGCGCACATTGGTGGCGGCCAGCGAATAGCTGTGGGTGGTGAACACCTCGCGGAAACTCTCGTTTTGCAGGGCATACCGGGTCAACGCCGCCATATCCGCGGCCGTGGTGTAGTGATCCTCGTCGTGATAGCCGTGAGGATTGACGTAGTGCGTACCTTCCAGGCCCAACTCCTGCGCCTTTTCGTTCATGCGCTCCACAAAGTCGTTCACCGAACCTGCCGTCAACGTGGCGATGGCGTTGGCCGCGTCGTTGCCGGAGCGTATCATCAACCCATAGAGCAAATCGCGGAAGGGCAGGCGCTCGCCCACGGCGACAGGCATGCGCGAGGAGTCCCCGGGAATGTTGCCGGCGGAGGCGGGCACCGTCACCGTCTGGTCGAGGTCGTCAAACTCCAACCCCAAAAGCAGCGTCATCACCTTGGTGGTGCTGGCCGGATACATCTGTTCATCGGCGTTCTTGGCAAAAAGCAGCTCGCCGGTATCGGCGTCGATAAGGGCGGCAGCCTCGGCGTAAAGGTTGCCCGCGCTCAACGCCAGCGGATTGTTTTCGTTGTAAAACTTGGGGGTATCCACGCGAAAGCCCAGCAGTTCTGAATAAAGGTAATTCAGCGTGGCCGCATCCGCCTCGCCGGTGGCGCTTATGTCATCGGCACCGTTGGCAATGAGCATTTGCTGAAACGCGCGCACCGCGTCGGACGTATTCTGGCCATAACTGCCGTCAGCGGCACCGGCAAGGAAGCCCAGGTCGATCAAACGGCGCTGAGCGCGGCGCACATAGCCGTTTTTGTCGCCTTCCTGGAGCGGATAGACCGCGTCGGCCACCGCATCGTCAAACAGCAGGGCCTGCGTGTCGTCGTCCGCCACGCCGTCTGTGCGCAGCGCATAACCCTGCCCGTTGAAAAAGGCCTGGAAATCCGCGACGGCTTCGACCGTCTTGGGGCCGTAATCGCCATCCGGGGTAATGCTCAAAAACCCCAGGTAATACAGGCGGTTTTGCAAGTTCTCGACTTCATCGCCCTTGGCGCCGGTCTGCAACGTCTGCGCACTTGCGCAGGCAAAGAGCAACGCCACAGCGAGCAAAAGCGAAACAAAGCGCTTCATATCCATCCTCCGTATCCCGCGCGTCCGGCGCGAGCGTGGTTTGGCTTCATTATAGCACAAACCGCCCCTGTGTGGCTGTGGAAATTATTAAAAAGCAATGAATTTCCCCCACGTTTCGCCAAAAACAGACAACGCCCCCGCGCCGGAACGCGCGGAAGGCGTTGCCCGCCAGCCGCGGCTATATGGTTTCTATTTTGATAAGGTTGGTATTGCCGCTTCTGCCGGTCGTAGCTCCGGCGGTGATGACAATGCGGTCCCCCTTCTGCAGGTTGAACGTCTTGCGGGCCAGGCGCTTGGCGGAGTAAAACAGCACCTCCGTAGACTCAAAGGCCTCGCACATCACCGGCGTCACGCCCCACGAAAGCGCCAACTTGCGCCAGGTTTTTTCATTGGTTGTGATGCCGAGGATGTCCACCGGCGAACGGAAGCGCGAAACCATGCGCACGGTCTTGCCCGAAAGCGAGCACACGGCGATGGCCTTGGCGTGTACGTCGATGGACATGCCGCAGGTGGCGTGGGAAATGGCGTCCACGATGTTGTGGATTTTGAATTCGCTTTTCAAAAAGCGCTTTTCGTAGTGTATGCCGCTCTCCGCCTGGCTGGCAATGCGCGACATGGTTTCCACGGCCAACACAGGGTGTTCGCCCGCGGCGGTCTCGCCGGATAGCATGATGGCGCTGGTACCGTCGTATACGGCGTTGGCCACGTCGGAAATCTCAGCGCGGGTGGGGCGCACGTTGTGAATCATGCTTTCGAGCATCTCCGTGGCGGTAATCACGCGCTTGCCCAGCATGCGGCATTTGGTAATCAACTTTTTCTGAATCTGCGGCAATTCCTCAAAGGGAATTTCCACGCCCATATCGCCGCGGCCAATCATAATGCCGTCGCACGCCTCGCAAATTTCCTCAATATTGTCCACGCCGGAACGGTTTTCCAGCTTGGCAATGATGTCAATGTTCTTTGCGCCCAGCTCGTCCAACCAGGCGTGCACCGCTTCCAAATCCTCGCGGCGGGAAACGAACGAACAGGCGATGAAATCCACGTCGTTTTCCACGCCGAAGCGTATGTCCTCTTTATCCTGCTGGCTCAGATAGGGCTGTTTGAGCACTTTGCCGGGGAAACTCAT
Organism: uncultured Clostridia bacterium; assembly: GCA_904420265.1. Lineage (GTDB taxonomy): Bacteria > Bacillota > Clostridia > Christensenellales > Aristaeellaceae > Pullichristensenella. The sequence continues at coordinate 4,937 of CAJFUU010000199.1, read as the reverse complement.
GCTCTTGCGGTCGGTCAATTCGCCGCCGGCGACCACCGTACAATTGACCTCCGTTTCCGTGCAATCGGTCACCTCAAACACCATCAGGCCGTTGTTGACCAGTATCGTGTCCCCGGGCGCCATTTCCGCGGGCAATCCCTTGTAGGATACGGACACGCGCGTGCGGTCTCCCAGCACATCCTCGGTGGTAAATGTAAACCTGTCGCCCCTGGCGAGCATCACCCGCCCCTCGGCCAGACGGCCGGTGCGGTATTCCGGCCCCTTGGTATCGAGCATGATGGCGATGGGCTGGTTAAGCTGCTCGCGCACGCGGCGGATGCGCTCGATTTTCTGGAGGTGCTCCTCGTGCGAGCCGTGCGAGAAGTTGAGTCGGGCCACGTTCATGCCTGCCAGGCACATCTGGGTGAGCGTATCTTCGTTATCGCAAGCCGGACCGATGGTGCAGACAATTTTGGTTTTGCGCATAGCGTGTCCTCCCCACAAACTGTAATTCTCTTCCATTATACAAAACTTCCGTTAAGTTTTGCAGAAGCTGTGGACCGGTTTGCTGCAGTTGGCGTTTCCATGCGCAGGAAAATATGCTATACTCTTCTGAAAGGAGGAATCGCCATGCACAACATCCGCCTGATCGCGCGCCCGCCGCGCCGGGTTGAAAGCCGTCTTGCCGATATGTCTCCCGCTTGCGCCCGGGAAACGCGCGCCTTCCATCAGGGTTTCCCCCTTTACGCTCCCACGCCGCTTATAGAACTGCGCGCCCTGGCGTCGCGCCTTGGCCTGGGCCGGCTTTGGGTCAAGGACGAATCGCCTCGCTTCGGGCTGAACGCCTTCAAGGTTCTGGGCGGATCTTACGCCATTGCCCGCCACATTGCCGCCCGCCAGGGCCTGAAAGCAGATGAAATCACCTATGCGGCGCTCACCGGCGGCGCCTGCCGCGAGGCGCTGAAGGACGCGGTGTTTTTTACCGCCACAGACGGCAACCATGGCCGCGGCGTAGCCTGGACGGCGCGGGCGGTGGGTTGCCGGACCGTCGTGCGCATGCCCAAAGGCACGGCGGACAGCCGCGTAAACAACATCCGCGCCCTCGGGGCTGAAGTGAGCGTGGAAGATATGAATTACGACGCCTGCGTGCGCCTGGCCGCGCGGCAGGCCGCCCAAACCCCCGGTGGGGTGCTTGTGCAGGACACCGCCTGGGATGGCTACACGCAAATCCCGTTGTGGATCATGCAGGGCTACCTGACCATGGCGCTGGAGGCGGACGAGCAGATGCAATGCCCGCCCACGCATGTGTTTTTGCAGGCGGGCGTCGGCTCGATGGCGGCTGCGGTGGCGGGCTATTTTGCCCTCAAATACGTGCAAACGCCGCCGCGCATCGTCCTTCTGGAGCCCACGGCGGCGGACTGTTTTTTCCGCAGCGCTGAGCGCGGCCGCATCGAGGCTGTGCGCGGCGACATGCCCACCATGATGGCGGGCCTGGCCTGCGGCGAACCCAATCCCCTCGCCTGGGACATTTTGCAAAATCTGCCCTGCGCTTTCCTCTCTTGCGAAGACGCGGTAACCGCGTTGGGGATGCGCCTGCTGGCGCGGCCTCTGGCAGGAGACGCGCCCATCGTATCCGGGGAAAGCGGCGCCGTCGGCGCGGGCGCGCTGTGGGAAATCGCGGCGGACGAGCAGGCGCGTACGGCTCTGGGCCTGGGCGAAGACGCCCGCGTGCTGCTCATTTCTACGGAGGGCGCGACCGATCCGGTCAATTACCGCCGCATTCTGGAAAACTCGTAAAGCACGGCGCGCCAAGCCACGCAGGCAGCTTTGGACCATTGCCATGCAAACGATACCTGCGCGCCTGCAAAAGGCCCGCTATGCGCCAAGCGCACCCCTGCAAACAAAAAGTCTGGCCAGCACAAACGACCGCCACGATTGATTCTCTTCGCCGAGGTCAATTCCCGCCACATCCCGGAAAATTCGTAAAGCACGGCGCGCCCAGGCAATACACGTGTTCCTGGCCTGTTGTCATGCCGACGGTACAGTGAGCCTGCAAAAGACCCGCTATGTGCCAAGCGCGCCCCTGCAAACAAAAAGTCTGGCCAGCACAGACAGCCACCACGATTGGTTCTCTTCGCCGAGGTCAACTACCGCCGCATCCCGGAAAATTCGTAAAGCGCGACGCACCCAAACAATGCAGGCATCTTCAGTCCATTGCTATGCAAGCAGGACAGACATGCCTGCAAGGGATCCGCTGGGCGTAGGCCAAGCCTGCATGCAGGAAAACCGCTCAACACAAACGGCCACCGCAGTTGATTTTCTTCGCTGAGGTCAATTCCCACCGTATCCCGCAAAATTCGTAAAGCGCGACGCGCCCAAACAATGCAGGCAGCCTCGGCGCATTTACCAATCGGCGATGCCTGTGCTTCTGTAAAAATCCGTTGGCGCAAGCCACGCCTGCAGGCAGGAAATCCGGCCGGCGCAGCCGCTGCGGCAAACCAAAATTGCTTTCCCCTTTTCGGGAAAGCAATTTTCATATTCGCAGGGTTCTCCGGCGCTCCGAACGGAACCAGAGCGGGCGAACGCCGCTTGCAGGGCCGCGCCTATTGTTCCGCCTGCGTGTCGGGAACCGTGACCACCACGGTCATGCCCAGGCGCACGCTCTCGTCGGGCGTAAAGGCGACATATCCTTTGTAAACCGCGTCCGAACTGGACGCGCCCTCTTCTCCGGACGACGCCGTGGACAGGTATGAAATCATGCGTACGCTGCCCCCGGCATCGTGCGCGCCTTCCTCGTCCCAGTTAAAGGAAATGCGCACTTCGTCGCCCACGGCGATGGCGCCCAAATCGTATTCCTCCACGTCGATCTCAATTTCCAGGGAATCGTCGGGATAGACGCTCAAAATGGCGTCGCCCTTGTTGACCGTAGCGCCGGCGGAGGTATTGACGGCGGAAACGACGCCGGAAACCTCGCTGACAACCTCGTTGCCGGCAGCGTAAAGCCCATCCAAATCGCCGGTCACGGTTTCAAACAGAAGTTGCCCGCGCTCGACCGTATCGCCGTCGCCTACATGGATGGCCACCACGCTGCCCGTCCCGGTTACGGCGATTTCCGCCGTGCGCGAAACCGTACCGCGGCCGATGCGCGCAGAGGAGGCGTAGTCCGCGGAGCGGTAAATATTCACCGTTTCTTCCATCATCAGTTCGCCTGAAGTGGTTTCCACCGTATACGTCGTGCCCTCGACGGCGACAATTTCGCCCACGGCCGTGTGCGCACTGCTGGACGTGCAGGAAATGTAAACCGTCTCGCCGATGTTGACATATTTGTTGGTGCTGTCGTTGTAGGCGTTTTCAATATCGGCGGTAATGGAATATTTGTTTTGCGGGGCGATGTAAAGCGCCGCGCCGTAGCGGGCGGAAACGCTCTCCACGTTGTCTCCGGTCTGTATAAACAGGCCGGTCACCGTGCCGCCCTCCGAGGCGTAAACCTTCGTGGTTTCAATCTCGGCCACGACCTGGCCGGCCTCCACGCGATCGCCCGCCTGCACAAAAAGCGAGGCCACTACGCCGCCAAAGGGCGCGCTTACGGATGTCGCGCCGCTGGAAACAACGCTGCCGTCAAACGACGTTTCTGCCAACGCCAAACCGGGCGCAAGGCAAAAAAGCAGCGCGAGCAGCAGGGAAAGCAGCTTTTTCATGGAATGATTCCTCCCGTCTTCTTGAATTCCCGTTTTGAACACGAACATCTGCGGCGGCTTTTCCATTTTGACAGGGCAGGCTTTGGTCAACAGAACTCCGGCGCATCCTTCCCGCCCGGCCGCGCCGGTGCAAAACCTTGCTGTGCATACGTCCTTTTTTAGCGCGCGGCGCTACATTCTGCGCAGGGCGTCGATGGGGTTCAAGCGGCTCGCCTTGCGCGCCGGCGACCAGCCGAAAATGATGCCCACCGCCGCCGAAAAGCCGACGCCCAGGGCGATTGCGCCGTAGGAAAGCGTAAAATTCGTACCCATCACCGAACAGAGGATGGCCGACAGCGCCACGCCCAGCACCACGCCCGCCAGGCCGCCCACCATGGACAGCAGAAACGATTCAATAAGGAACTGCGCCTGAATCTGTCCAGGCCGCGCGCCAATGGCCTTTTTCAGGCCGATTTCCGCCGTGCGTTCGGTCACGGAAGTAAGCATCATGTTCATAATGCCGATGCCTCCCACCAACAGGGCGATGGAGGCGATGCCTCCCAGCAGGGCGGACATCATCGACAGCATGGATTGCATCGTATCGGCGATGGATTCCATGGTGGTGATTGTGTAGGTGTCGTCCTCGTAGTTGAAAATGGCGTCCAGGCAGGTCTCCAATTCGCCTTCCACGGCAGCGGCCGCATTGGCGTCGTCGATGTAGACCGTCAGGGAGTTGACCATGGTTTCCCCGTTCATTTTCAGCGCCGTCGTGTAGGGAATGACGATTTCGTCCGACCCGGAAAGCATGCTGGTCACGGAGGAATCGGCATCCTCGGCCAGCAGGCCAACCACGGTAAAGCGCACATTGTCCAGGTAAATTTCCTCGCCCACCGGGTCCACGCCGTAAAAAAACGTATCCACCAGATCCTGGCTGATCAGACACACGCGGTTGGAGGCGTCCAGATCCAGCGCGTTGATGGATCGTCCCCGCGCCAGCGCGTCGGCCTCGTGGCGAAAGTAATCGTCGTTTCTGCCGGAAACGCGCACGCCCGTCTCGTAAGCGTCGCCGCGCGCCACCGTAACCGAGAGGGAAACAGACGGCGAAACGCCCTCCACATGCTCCAGCGCGGAAATTTCTTCCAAATCGTCCGCGCTCAGGCCCGCCTTCAAATCCGTCCCTGTGGCGGTAAGCGTCATCGTGCTTGCGCCCATGGAGGAAAACGAATCGGAAATGGAACTGGACACGCCGGAAATGGTGGTCACCAGGGCGATGACCGCCGT
>CAJFUU010000198.1 GCA_904420265.1 uncultured Clostridia bacterium | reverse complement strand
CGGCCGTCGCTGGTGACGATCATCCTCCTCAACGCTCTGGCAAGCTGGAATTCGTTCATGTGGCCGATGTACGTCATCTCCTCCACAAACAACCGCACGCTGCCCTGGGGCTTGCAGGTGTTTACCACTGAGGCCGGCTCCAGCCCGGAACTTTTGATGGCGGCGTCCACGGTCGTGGTGTTGCCGATGATCATACTGTTCCTGTTTGCCCGCAAGTCCATTGTGCGCGGCGTGGCGCGCGGCGGCTTGAAGGGATAGGACGGCGCAAGCGTGGTTTTGCGCTGTAAAACCATCGTTTCGTCTGCCGTCTTCCGGCGCGGCGGCTATGCCCGTAGCGGCGCGTTCGCAAGGCGGCTTGTGCAGGCATCCCGTTGGGCCGTCCGCACAGGCGGGAATCAATCGACAATCGGAACGGACGCGCGCCGCCCGTTCCGATGTTTTGTAGGACGAACCCCGCCTTGAGCGGAGAACCCGGAAGGCTTATGGCCATGGCCCGCTCGTTGCCTGCGCCCCAATAGGGCATAACGGGTTTGCGGTATGCCAAAGGGGAAAACAGCCGGCCGCTTCGAGAGGATGAGACGGTTTACGCAGAGGTTGGAAATTCTGGACGCGTGAGCGCTGCCGGTCTTTGGAACTTATAGGGCTTTATTCAAACCGCCGGACTGGCCGGCGCGAAGGAGGCAAAGGATATGCCGGAACTCCCCGAGGTGGAATCGGTTTGCCGGGCGCTGGAAGGCGATTTGGCCGGGCGGCGCATACGGAGCGTGCGGCTGTTTACGCCGGATGTGGCGGCGCACCCGGACGCAGAAACGTTCTGCGCCGCGCTGCAGGGGCGGACGTTTCTCAAGCTGCGGAGACGGGGCAAGTTTCTCATTGCCGCGCTGGACGACGGCGCGCGGCTGGTCGTCCATCTGCGCATGACGGGCCGGTTGCTGCTTGTCTGTGGTACGGATGATTTGGAAACGCACACGCGCGCGGCGTTTTTGCTGGATAACGGCCGGGAATTGCGCTTTGTGGACATGCGTCGCTTTGGGAGGCTGTGGTTGCTGCGCGCCGGGGAGGAGGATGTATTCACCGGCATGGCAAATCTTGGCCCGGAGCCGGACAGCCCCGGCTTGAACGCGGCGTATCTGCGCGCCGCCTGCGGGCGCAGCCGCCGGGCAATCAAAACCTGTCTTCTGGATCAAAGCGTTGTCGCCGGCATCGGCAATATCTATTCGGATGAAATCCTTTTTGAAGCGGGCGTTTGTCCAGACCGCCCTGCCTGCTCCCTGACCGATGCGGAATGGACGCGCCTGGCGCAATGCATTCCCGCGGTAATGGATTTTTTTACGCGGCAGAACATCGTCACGGCGGAGGAATACCGCAACACGGCGGGAAAGGAGTATCGCAACACGCCCTGGCTGCGCGTTTACGGCCATGCCGGCGAACCCTGTCCGCGCTGTGGGACGCCGCTTGCGCGTATTGTTGTCGGCGGGCGTTCGAGCGTCTTCTGCCCCGCCTGCCAGGCGGCGCCGCAAGAGGACAATGCACGCGCCGATGGGCAGGAAACGTAGTCTGTTATCGGGTCCAGCGACCCGAAAGGAGACTGTGAATATGGGCGTAACCAATTCCAACAAAACCATCGACGCCACCAGCATCAACTGTGGCGGTACGTTTAAAGTGACGCTGGCCCTGGCGGCCGCGCCGGATATTGTCAACAACCCAACGGACATCGTTTTGATTCTGGACCGCTCCGGGAGCATGGCCGGCAGCCCGCTGGCCAACCTGAAACTGGGCGCAAAGAAATTTATTGATATTATCGACGAAGCGACTGACAGTTCGCAGGATGGCAACATCGGCTCTGGCAGCCGCATTGGCATCGTCAGCTTTGCGGGCACCGCTACGCAGAACACGCAATTGATCACTTCGGTTGACACGCTGAAAGCGGCGGTCGATAGCCTCACCGCCGGCGGCAACACCAACCACGCCGACGCCTTTGAGCAGGCCACGGCCATGTTTGATCCCGCATCTTCAAACGCCAGGGTCATGGTCATGTTCACCGATGGCAAGACGACGGCCGGTCCGGACCCCAACCCCATCGCCGCGGCGGCGCGCGCGCAGGGCATTATCATCTACTGCATCGGCCTTATCGGTTCGGACGGCATCGACCCGGATGTGCTTGACGAATGGGCGACCGATCCGAACGCTTCGCATGTGGCCATCACGCCCGACGATGCGGACCTGGAGGAACTGTTTGAGGATTTGGCCGAGAATATTTCCAAACCCGGCGCCACAAACATCACCATCGAGGAAACGCTGAAGGACGATTTCCACATCACCAGCATACAGTCGCCCACCAAGGGCACGGCCGTTATGCTCAACGATACGACGCTGCGCTGGAGCATCGACGAGCTGGGCGTAAACGGAAACGAAGGCGCTACGCTGGAGTTTTTCGCTCAGCATGTCAGCCAGAATTCCGGCTTGATGGAGGTGAATGCGTCCATTGATTACAGCGACAGCGAAGGCAACGTGGTCACGTTCCCCTCGCCGGAAATTACCGTGGACTGCGACATCATCGTCCGCGAGGATTGCCCCACGCCGCAGGACTTTTCCGCCGAAAGCTGCGAAGGCGTGCTGGAATACGACGCCGGAGACGTTTCTTTGGAGTCCATTGGGCGGATTGTGCAGATTGACGCGCGTTTGAAAAACGTATGCCCCGCCAAACGGGTCGCGCTTGCAGTGCACCTCACCGAAGTGGACGACGAAGGCCAGGAATACCAGCGCGGCCTGAAAACCCTTCTGGTGCCTGCGCACGACCGTCAGACCTGCCAGGACGTGATGGTGCGTTGCATCAAATTCGTGCTGCCCGAAGAATTGAACGTTTCCGGTG
>CAJFUU010000197.1 GCA_904420265.1 uncultured Clostridia bacterium | reverse complement strand
TATTGAAAGCGACACCATCAAGGCTGATGCTTCTGAAGTTACCTATGATGCCGACGGCGGCATTGCGGCGAGCGACGTGACCGCTGAGAACGGCTCTACGGTGGAACTCACGGCGGGAGCGGACATCGAGACTGATACCATTACAGCCGATGATTCCGAAGTCACTTACGATACCGACGGCGGTATTACGGCAACTGAAGTGACCGCCGAGAACGGCTCTACCGTGGACCTCACGGCGGGGACGGACATCGAAAGCGACACTATCAAGGCCGATGCTTCCGAAGTCACTTACGATGCCGACGGCGGTATTACGGCAACTGAAGTGACCGCCGAAAACGACTCTACCGTGGAACTCACGGCGGGGACGGACATCGAAAGCGACACCATCGAGGCTGACGCTTCCGACGTTATCTACGACGCAGGCGGCGACATCAGCGTTGACCGCATCGATGCGGACAATGTCTCCACGGTGGACTTTGACGCCAACGCGGCCATCACCGTGCCAGAGGCCGACATCAACGATTCGACGCTCGATTTCCTTGCCGGCACGGATGTCACCATCGACATGATTGAAGGCGTGAACGCCGATGTGTTCCTGCGCAGTACAGACGGCAACGTCTTTGGCGAGGACGCGGAAAGCTACGTTCGCCTTGAGGGCGAGAGCGCGCTGACATTCTCGGCGGGCGAAGACATCGGCAAGACGGACAGCCGCCTGATTGTGGACGTACCCGAAACGCTGACGGTGCGCATCGAACTGGCGGACGACATTCACCTGGACGGCGTTGACCTGGATGGCGAAGCCTTTGCCGGCAAGCGTCCGGCCACCGACATCCGCGACGGCCGCACCGAGGACGGCGAAATGGCTTCGGGCGATTTCCTGGCCGACGGCGGCAGTGAAAGCCTTGAAATTCTCATTGAGCACCAGACCGCCGAAGAACTGACCGATTGGATTACCACCGACCTGGCGCGCGAGGCGTGGCAGACGCTCATCAGCGGCGAGGCGCTGGCAAGCCAAATTGAAGAAGGAACAATTTCTCCGGCGACGCTGGAAGCGCTGTTGGCGGACGGCGAGACTGTCACGATTGAGCAGATCCGGCAGTTGCTGGCCGATGCCGAATACGCGCAGCTTGGCGATATGCTGGCCGCGGCGATTCCGGTGAAACAGCTTAACCCCGAAACGCAGGAGGAAACCAGCCTCGTTTCCGACGAGGTGGCCTCTGCGTGGCTGCTGGAAGCCATTGCAGACCGGAAGGTGGAAGACCTTGCAGACGTGTTGGCCGGGCTGCTGACGCAAGAAGAAATTCTCGAGATTCTCGAGCAGGCCTGGGCCGAGGCGGGTTACGAAGATGTGGCCACGCCCGAACCCGAAGATCCTGAGGCGCGTGCGCTCAACATTTCCATCGGCGAATCCTTCGGCGAGACGCACATGTGGAACGAGGGCGACATCAATATCACCCAGGATACGGGCAACTTCACCGCCGCCGATGTGCATTCTGAGCGCAACGATGTGAGCATCACCGCGGAGAACGGCGACATTCTCGGCGCGCAGAGCGATACGCCCAACGTCTATGGGCGCGAGATCGACCTGGTCGCCTCCGGTTCCATTGGCAGCGACGAGCGCCCGGTGACCACCGAGCAGCAGGCCAACCGCCCGACGCTGGTGGGCAATGTCACTGAGCCTGCGAAGGACGAAGATGGCAACTACATAATCCACCTCGTCGAGCGCGAAGTGACCGAAACGGTTCTCGAACCGGTGCTGGACGACGACGGCAACCCGATGCTGGATGAAAACGGCCAGCCGCTGATGCAGGAAGTTGTAAAACCGGTGCTGGACGAAAACGGCAACCCCGTCACCGAATGGGTTGCGGAGATTGAACTGAAGTACGACTGGCTGCGCGTGGATTATCCCGAGGAGGCGACCCGCCTCGACGCGACGGCCGGCGAGGACATCAACATTGCGGAAACGAGCGGCGATATGGGTATCGGCAACGTCTCGGCCGGCGGCGACGCCAGCCTGAGCGCGCCCGGTTCGATTCTGGATGTACGCGAAGATGGCGACACGCAGGGCAACCTTACTGCCGGCGGCGACGCCAGCCTGACCGCTGAAAGCGGAACCATTGGCACAAACGACGAATACCTCGATATCGACGTGGACGGCACGACCACCGCGCGCGCTGAGGGCGACATCAACCTGAGCGATCGCGCCGACCTCGACTTGGTGGCAGACACCGCCGAGGGCCAGGTCAACGCGGACGCTGTGGGCGACATCGACCTTAGCAACTCCGATCCCGATACGGATCTGGTCATTGGGCCGATCTACGCCGGCGGCGACGTCGATATTACGGCAACCGGCTCGTTGGTCGCAGGCGATCCTCTGGGCCACGAAGCGCAGGTTTCCGGCGGAAGCATTGACCTGAGCGCGCTCGGCGGCGACGTCGGTACGGAAGAAACGCCCATCCTGGTGGATACGGATTCCGAAAACGATGGTACGCTTTCTGTAAGCGCTGCGGGCGATGCCTACGTGACGGAACTGGACGGCGATGTGATTCTGGATTCGGTCACGACCGGCGGCGACATGACGCTTGTCTCTCCGGGCAACGTGACTGACGTGGATGACGCGCAGAAGGTTGTCGAGGCAGTCGACGCTGTGAAGGAAGCCGAAGAAGCGCGCAGCGAAGCCGACAGCATGCAGGCCCAGGCGGATATTCTGGAGAAGTACGCCGGCGAAGGCGGCAGGCTGGAGCAGGAACTGAGCAAGGCCGCTGCGGAAGAAGCGCTTGAAGCGACACGAGAGGAACTGGCCGAGGCGCAGGAGACGCTTGAAGCGCTGCAGGAGCAGCTCGAACAGCTCGAAAACGATCCGAACGCTACGCAGGAGCAAATCGACGCGATCACCGGCCAGATTGCGCAGCAGCAGGAAAATGTTGACGCACTGACGGAAGCGGTGGAAGACAGGCAGGATGCGCTGGATGAGATTGAGCACCTGATCGACGTGGCCAAGGACGCGGCCGACGAGGCGCAGAGGGAAGCGGACCGCCTGGCCGCCATTGCGGATGCGCTCGAAAAGGTTGCCCAGGATGCGCTTGAACAGGCGCAGAATGCCGGCGACACCATCACCACCGGCGGTGATCTCACCATCGACGCGGGCGGTGCAATCGGCGATGAAGACAATGCGCTCGGCATGAATGTGACGGGTACGATTGATGTCACCGTCGGCGATCCGACCAAGGATGGCGTAGACATTGAAAGCACTGGCAACGTCAACTTCAACCCGATCGAAGGCGAGCACGTTTCCATCGACGCCCTGGGAGACATCCAGGCTGCCGGCGATGGAGGCGAGCGCGATATCGTGACGGGAGATTTGAACATCAGCACCACTGGCGGAGACGTGGGCTCTGAGGAGCGTCCGATTCGCGTTTCGGTGGATGAGCTGACCGCCATGGGCGAAGAAGTGCACATCGAAAATGACAAGGATCTGATTGTTGACAGCGTGATCGGCGGCGATGTAAATCTGGACGTAGATGGCGACGTAATTCCTGGCGACAATGGAGACGCGCCCAATATCATTGCGGACGATCTTGACATCAAAGCCGATGGCGACATTGGCAAGGAAGACGACCCGCTGCATATTGATGTTGACCACATCGACGCCGAAGGCGAGGATATCTACATCCACAACGATTCCGAGAATCTCGATATAGGGCATATCAAGGGAGACAATGTGGATATCGAAGCGGACGGCAGCGTTACGGGCGGTCCGATCGAGGCGGATGATCTCACCATCGACGCAAACGGCGATGTTGGCAAGGAAGACGACCCGCTGGAGATCATCGTTTCCGGCGATGTGAACATCAATTCCAACTATGGATGGGTTTACTGGATCAACCGTTACCGCCACGCGAGCGCGCCCATCTACATTGAGCGCACGCTTGTGGATAAGGAAACGGGCGTGACGGTGCATGGAAAGCTTATCCATCGCGACGCCTGGCTGGACGTGGTCGACTTGACTGCGCTGCTGGAAGAAGCGCTGGAGAAACTCGTCGGCGAAGAAACCCGCGCTGCGCTCGAAAGCAAGGCTGCGGTCGCCGCCTATCGCGTCGCCTTGCGCGTCGCCAGCGGCGTGCCGGCCTGGCTCGGCTCGGTGGATGTAAGCCTCCCGGTGGACGAGGTCTACGAGGGAATGCCGCTTCTGGTGCTCGGCTTCTTCCCGAGCGGCGATGTGGCGCTCTACGGTGGAATTGTAGAGGACGGCTTCCTCACCTTTGAAACGGAGCAGCTTGGCGACTTCGTGGTACTTGATCCGACGCTGTACGAAGACGTATTTGCACTGATTCACGGAACGTTCAATTACGCGCTGCACGAGCGCATAATCGTATCCGATGAGGCGCTGCGAATCCTTGAGGATGCCTATGCGGCCTATCGTGAACAGCTCGCTGCAGAAATGCGCGCCAGCGGCGAATACCCCGACCTGCCTGAGCAGTTGTACCTGCTCAATGCGGACTTTGGCATCGAACTGACGATGACAAAGGATGCCGATGCGGACGCAAACGTCTACCGTGGCCTGCGCCTGGAGGCGGAGCGTCCGCAGGAAGAGGAGGCAGGGGCATCGGTTGAGGCCGAAGAAATAGCGGCTGAAACCGAAACAGAGGAACCCCTCGCTTGGGCGTTGCCCGCGCAGGTCAACCTTCAGTTGACGCAAACGGACATTGTGGACGGCGTTCCGGTTGTGTCCGAGGCGGCGCTCGATGGCGCATGCGAAGTGCTTCTGCGCCTCTGGCAAGATCCGCTCGCGCTGGCCGCCCAGGATGAGGACAGCGAATATCCCTACCGCTACGAGCGCATACCGGTTACGGTTAGCGTAACGATGGCGAACGGAGAACAGGAAACGCTGGAATTGGAAACCGATGACGAGGGCGTTGTAAGGTTCTCGCTGCCCAGCATTCCTGAACACATTGAGATGCAGGCACAACCCATAGCCTGAAACCCAAAGAGAACAAGCCCCGCGCCAAACGCGCGGGGCTTCAGTCTAGCGCGGGGCTTCAGTCTATAAAAGCCTTTCCAGTAGGAAATTTTCTCTGAGTTTCTGTTTCTGCGGCCGCGACTGTACGAAAGCGGTGAAAGCCTGTTGCTATCATGGACATGCGCCTCGAAGCGGTACTTCCCATGACGAAGGGCCGATAGTTTTTGCAAGGCAATGCAAGTTCTTTTGGCAGACTGCTCTTCTCGAAAGGCAATTCTGCTGCTTTTCGACAGCTTGCCCTCCGCGCAAACGCGCAGGGCTTTAACGTTTAAAATCTTCTTCAAATTGAGTACGGGAAGAGGGGCGGTAAAAATGCAGCGGATGTGTACAAAAGACTCTGGATGCGTCCCAAAGCCTTTATTTCGCGATTTTCGCCATCGCACACTCTCTCCAATATAAACCTTAAAACCTCCATTCGCGGAGGCGCGCAAGGGATCGCGCTGCGCAGGAATTCTCGCCCAGCGCTTCTGCGCAACTGCATCTTCGGGCGAGAAGACCGCTTCGCCTGCGCAGAAATTCTCGCCAGAAGAAGACGCGTGGGCGATGCAGTTTTGACATTCAGGAAATCCATGGCTGCGAAACTCAGCGGCTCCTCCGCCCGGCCTCATTCCATGGTTTTCGAACCAAATAATTCCAAAATTCAACCAAAAATCCATTGATTCGGCGGCGACGATAAGAGTTGTACGAAGTTGTATACCGTGAAGGCGGTGGGAAATCGGGAGAAAACTTGCTCTGTTTGCGCCCGGAATTCGCCATATGACCTCCTGCTGCTCCGCCCGAGGGATGGCTTGCTCCGCTTGCGTCCGTAATTCGCTCAATATAGCGCTGCATCTGTCTGCGCCTTTGCTCCATTTGCAATTTGTATCCAGTAAGAGAGTAACGCGATTTTCGCCCGCCACCCATTTGACGGGCCCCAGCACGCGACTTGCGTCGGTTTTTTCCGTATCACCGTTTCCCGCTTTTTGCACAGTGGAATGCGGCTACAAACCTTCTTCTGTTTTTCATCCTTGCGGCGCAGCGCGGCGGTTTTCCCGGCCTGTCCGTTGTTGGCTGCCGGCGCCCGCTAAATACACACGGTGTTTATAAAAATTTCTTTTTGCCATTTAAGACGTTCGCGAGCAGGAAAAGCAGATAAAATGCCCGTTTGGGGATTCTGAATATAAATGCCTCGGAAGTATATGTCAAGGAAAAACCATGAGCTTAGAGGAAAGGGTGGCAAACAGAATGGACCGCGCTCTCAAAAGAAAGCGCGGTCAGGAGGGAAGCGTGGTCTGGAAACAGTGATGTAAGGCTTGGAAATGTTCCTGGCGGAAGGAAAGCGGTATTTTGACGCCGCCGTGCCGGCTACTTTTTCACGTAGCGCAGCCACAATGCGTCGCCATCCAGCCTCTTGGCTTCGAGCAGCGCAAAGGGTACGGGCGCATGCGGAGGCAGAAAGCCGGCGCGCTCAAAGATGGAAACGGCGGAGGGGGAACCGTCAGCCACCGGGGCGAGAACCAAGCTCACCTCGTCGATCAGCCCTTCTTGCAAAAAAGACGCGTTTGTTACGCCGCCGCCGGCGATCATCAACCGCTCAATGCCAAAAAGGGCGCGTAGTTTTGCAAGCAACAGGGCGCAGTCCAGGCGTTCTTTTCCGGCAAACACATGGGAAATCCCCATCCGCCGCAGATAGGCGGGGTAGGCGGGGGAAACGCTTTCGGTCAATGCCTCGATGACATGGGCGGCGGGCCGGCCCTTTTTCTCAAGTACGTTGGAGGAAAAACCCAGTTCGCCCCGGGGATCGACAGAAACGATGAAATTCCCCAAGCCCCGGCCTTCGCCGTTGACCCAATCTTCCAGGGGGAGCGCCTCTCCGCCCGACGGTAGCGCCGGCGCCGGCCCTTCGGCATAGCCGCCCAGCATGGTTGTGGTTCCGTATAGGGTTGCCTGGCAGCGGTAAAACCCCCGCAGTTCTCCGTAGGCCCGCAGCGCGGGCGCGGTTTCCGGCGCGCCGAAAAAGTCGCCGTCAATCTTCCCATCCAGGGAGGCGAGCATGTGGCATACTGTAAACATATTATTCTTCCCCATATACTTCCTTGGCCATGCGCAACGCCGCCCAAGCCTTGGACCAGCCCGCGTAGAAGGCGAGTTGCGTCAGGGCCTCGCTCATTTCCGTGCCGGTAACGCCGTTGGCCTTGGCGCGCTGGATGTGATGCAGGAGGGAAGAATCCAGAATCTCGCTGGCCATCAAGGCGGAAACAGTGATGAGGCTGCGGTCCCGGGGCGAAAGTTTGTCCTCCCGGGACCACACTTCACCAAAGAGAACATCGTCGTTGAGCGCGGCGAATTTGGGGGCAAACTTGCCCATGGCGTCTCTTCCGGCAGTAACTTTGTCCATAATGTCATCCCTTTCTGTTGAAGCCAGTTTGAAAATTTCTGCAATGCGTTTTGGGGGCCATTTTGTCGCCGTAAATTTCGATCTTCTCCACAAAGCCCGCGAATTCTTCGCTGGAATGGAAGAAAAATCGCCTCAGAATTGCAAGCTTTCCTGGTCAAGCAGACTTTCTGCATTCCTGCTTGCGCACCGCCAACGGCAGGCTGCGCTTGAAAAACAGCCGCGGCGGCGAGGCTGCTTTCCTGGAGCATCGACAGGGGCGCAGCCGCATCTTTGCGGCGCTGCGGCGCTTCGGTCCCTTTCCTGGCAGCTGCAAATATCAGCTTTCCCTGCTGGGCCGCACCGCCAGGTCGGATATGTCGATGTGGTCAGGCTGGGCGATGGCGTACAGCACTGCGTTGGCGACTGCGTCCGGCTCCAGGCCCACATTCCTGTAAAACGCTTCGACCACAGATTTTGTTTCGGACGGGGCGATGGTGTTCAGCAATTCGGTTTTGATGGCTCCCGGGTAAATGGTGGTGGTGCGGATATTGGTGCCCTCCATCACGGATTCTGAACGGAAAGAGTCCAACATCGCCCGCACAAAATGCTTTGTGCCCGAATAGACGGCGTTGCCTGGAACAGATTTTGTCCCGGCAATGGAGGAGGTCACAATGATATGCCCAGCCTTTTGCGCAATGAATTCGGGCAGAACCGCCGCCATTGCGTACAGGACGCCCTTGATATTGATGTCCACCATGCGCGTCCAATCCAGCACTTTCAATGCGGACATGTTGCTGCCGGGCATGATGCCTGCGTTGGCAAAAAGGACGTCTATTTTTCCAAACGTCTCTTTTGCCAATGCCGCCAAGGCCCGCATGTCCTCGGCGCTGGATACGTCCGATTGCAGGAAAATGGCGTTTTTTCCGATTTCGGCAGAGAGTTTTTGCAGCCTCTCCGCGCGCCTTGCGCTGAGCACAACTTTTGCGCCGTTTGCCGCGAGCAGTTTCGCGGCGGCTTCGCCAATGCCCGATGAAGCGCCGGTAATTACCACGACCTTGTTCTCAATTCCCTGCATATTTACACCTCCGCATGATCGCTTTGCCAAAGGACATCAGGCGCCGCCCTGCGCTCCGTCTACCGCGTAGATGGCGCCGCTGACATAACTGGCCTCGCCGGAGGCCAGGAAGGCCGCGCCACGTTGGCCACTTCCTCCGGCGCGCCGAAACGGCCCATGGGGATGCTCCTGGCAATGACGTCTTCATGGGCTTTGGCGGCTTCGGGGGACAGATCGGTGACGTTCCAGATGTTTGTGCGAATGGCTCCCGGCGCGATGGCGTTGACGCGCACGCCGTCTTTGGCCAGCTCCAAGGCCCATACGCGGGTGAAGTTTTCCACCGCCGCTTTCGCGCCCACATACATGGACAGGTTCGGCGCGCGATGGGTCGCGCCCACGCTGGACAGGTTGATGATGTTGCCCTTTGATTTGCGAATGAGCGGCAGCGCGTGAATGGTCAGTTCCACCACGGCGCGCACGTCCAAATTGAAAGCGCGGTCGTAATCGGCAATGGTCATTTCGGTAACAGGCTGCACGGGGCATCAGCCGGCATTGTTGACGAGCACATCCAATTGCCCGTGAAATTTTTCGTCGATTGTCCGTATGACGTTTTCAATGGTTTCCGTTTTGGTGATGTCGCCCACAACGCAGGAAATCTTCTCATGCAGCGCGGCGGTTTCCTGAAGAGGCGTTTCCTTTCTGCCAACAATGACGACATGCGCCCCTTCCTGCGCAAAGCGCTGCGCGATCGCCCTGCCGATGCCGGAGCCTCCGCCTGTTACAAGCGCCACTTTGTCTTGCAATTTCATGCCTATGTCGCTTCCTCTCTGTCCGAACTTCCGCGAAGTACGCGCATGCGCCCCGGCTGAAAATCTGCCGCCGGGGCGCTTTGCGTTTATTGCAGGGCCGCGCCGTCTGCAAAGGCGTTGCCCACCTTTTCGCCCAGCGCGTGGTAGGCGTTGCGCGCGGGTTCAAAGCAAATGGGGCGGAACTTGCCAAGGTCGAGTTTGCCATCTTCGCCCAGGACGCTTTCGTCAATGCAGACATTGACGATTTGGCCGATGATGTTGCCATCCTCGTTTACTTTGACAAATTCGCATTCCAGAGCCACTGGCAATTCGTCGATCAACGGCGCATCCACAAAATCGCTCTTCGTGGTGTGAAAGCCGGATTTTTCCAACTTCCGCGGCTCACGATTGGCGGAAATGATGCCCACGTAGTCGGAAGGGACCACCTGCTGCGCGGTGGCAAAGCTGACGGTGAAGGCCCTGCGCTCGCGGATATTGGCGGTCGTCTTGTGGCCCGCGCTCAGGCAAAGCACCACTTTGTCCGCGTCGTACAACCCGCCCCAGGCGGCGTTCATGGCGTCTGCAACGCCGTTTTTGTCATAAGTGCCGATGATCAGCACGGGAAGCGGATAAAACCAGGATTTGACCCCAAAGTTCTTGCGCATGTCAGATTCCTCCTTATTTTTGCTCGTCTACCGGCGGCACGATTTCCGCGTATTTCCGCAGCATTTCCGGCGTGCTGACATAATAGCGTTTTTTCTGGTCCATTGCGGCGATTTGCGCCATTTCCGCATTGGTGAGCGCGAAATCGAACAGGTTGAAGTTGTCCCGGATGTGCGCGGGGTTCTTGGAGCCAGGGATGACGATATTGCCGTCCTGGATG
>CAJFUU010000196.1 GCA_904420265.1 uncultured Clostridia bacterium | reverse complement strand
ATTTGGGACTGCGCCTGGCAAAAAGCGAGGACGGGGGAGTAACTGCTGTACCGACGAAAATGCCGTCGGACGCGAAAAATTCATTGCAAACGCTCGTGAACGCATACAGCCGCGCCTTGGAAGGAGTCTCGCAGCAACCTTTTGGACTGCGCCTCATCATACGGCCGCGTGCTTCAGAATTGCAATCATGCATCCGCGTGACGCCCGTTTTGGCGGCTTTTTCGCGCCGCGTAGGCGCTCTTCCAGGAAAAGTCTTATCCGGCGAAATGCCCCGCAAAATCCACGCTTTCGGGCCGTGCGAATACGCCTGAAATTACACATTTGGAAACGCAGGGCAACGCTGGGAACGCATTTGTAAAGTTTGTCCCCTGGCGTTGACAGGTGCGGGGCGATTGTGATAAAATTTCCGGGATGAAGCGCTGAACCAGAACGACCGGCAGGAGGAAACAGGCACGCTGCCGCGTATGGAGGCACGGTTTCCAATCCCGCCGCTGGGGCAGGATTTTTTTCTGTGAAAAGGGGGTCAGGGCGTGACGCTTGTTCTCAAAAACGCGCGGCTTTATGCGGGCGGACAGTTTACGCGCACGGACGCGCTTTTGGAAAACGGGGCGTTGGCGGCGTTGGAAGCGGGCATTCCCGTTCCTTCCCGGGCCGTGGTGTTGGAAAAACCGAATATCGTCATTTTTCCCGGTTTGATCGACGTGCATGTGCATCTTCGAGAGCCGGGATTTTCTTATAAGGAAACGGTGGAAACGGGCACGCTGGCGGCGGCGCGCGGCGGCTTTACGCGCGTGTGTCCCATGCCGAATTTGAACCCCGTGCCAGACAGCCTTGCGCACCTGAACATGCAACTTGCCCGCATCCGCGAAGGCGCGAAGGTGCGCGTTTCCCCCTACGGGGCGATTACGCGCGGGGAAAACGGCGCCGAATTGGCCGACCTGGAAGCCATGGCCCCCTTTGTGGCCGGTTTTTCCGACGACGGGCGCGGCGTGCAGGCGGAAGAAATGATGCGCGCGGCCATGCAAAAGGCCCGGAACCTTGGCAAAATGATCGCCGCGCACTGCGAGGACATGGCGCTGGTCAAGGGCGGCTGTATCCACGACGGGGCCTACGCCCGCAAGCACGGTTTGCCAGGCATCAGTTCGGAAAGCGAATGGCGGCAGATCGAGCGCGATTTGCGCCTGGCGGAAGAAACCGGGTGCAAATATCACGTCTGTCACGTATCCACCCGGGAAAGCGTGGCCCTTATCCGCGCGGCGAAGGCCCGGGGCGTGGACGTCACCTGCGAGACGGGGCCGCACTATCTCGTGCTTGACGATTCCTGCCTTCAGGACGAGGGACGCTTCAAGATGAACCCGCCCCTGCGCGCCAGGGAAGACCGGGAGGCGCTTTTGCAGGGCTTGCTGGACGGCACGGTGGATATGGTCGCCACCGACCACGCCCCGCATTCCGCCGGGGAGAAATCGCGCGGCCTGCGCGGAAGCCTCATGGGCGTGGTAGGGCTGGAAACGGCCTTTCCGGTGCTCTATACGCGCCTTGTGCGCACGGGGATTCTGCCGCTGGAAGGGCTTATCAGGCGCATGCACGACAGTCCCGCCGCGCGCTTCGGCTTTGACGATGCAAACGATTGGACGGTATTTGATTTGGACGCGGCCTATGCCGTAGAACCGGAAAATTTCCTCTCCAAAGGCCGCGCCACGCCCTTTGCCGGTATGGAGGTCTACGGGGAATGCCTGATGACGATTGTAGGAGGGAAAATCGTATGGAAAAACGCTTCGATCGCAAATTAGTGCTGGAAACCGGCGAGGAGTATTACGGCCGGGGTTTTGGCGACGGGCGCGAGGCCGTGTGCGAACTGGTGTTTAACACCTCCATGGTCGGCTATCAGGAAATCGTTTCCGACCCCTCGTATACCGACCAGGCCGTGGTGATGACTTACCCCATTATCGGCAACTACGGCATTGCCGACGACGACTTTGAAACCAAGACGCCCACCATCGGCGGCCTGATTGTGCGCGAATACAACGATCAGCCCTCCAACTTCCGCTATACGCGCACGCTGGCGGAAATCCTCGAGGAAAACCACATTCCCGGCATCAGCCAGATAGACACCCGCAAACTGACCCGCTCCATCCGCGATTTGGGCAGCCGCCGGGCGTTGCTCACGAACATGGATACGCCGGTGGAAGCGGCCCTTGCGCGCATTGCCGAAACGCCTGTGCCGCACGACGCGGTTTCCCGCGTTTCCTGCAAAAAGCGCTGGTATTCGCGCACGGCCAACCACCGTTTCAACGTGGTGGCGGTGGACTGCGGCATTAAACTCAACATCGTCCGCT
>CAJFUU010000195.1 GCA_904420265.1 uncultured Clostridia bacterium | reverse complement strand
TGGACGGCGTGCGCATCCCCATGGAGCGCACGGCGGCGCTGAACAAGTGGAAAATGGTTGGCGAGGTGCTCGTTCCCGGCGTACTGAACCCCGGCGACGTAGACAAAACCGACGGCTGCGCCCAGGCGGCGGCGTTGGCCGGTAAGTTCTGAGGAGGCGGAACGCATGGGCAAGAAAATTGTCATTCTCAACGGCAGTCCCCGCAAAAACGGCAATACTTCCGCCCTCGTGGCCGCATTTCGGCAGGGCGCGGAAAGCGCGGGCAACACGACGGAGGAATTTTTCCTTGGCGGCATGGACATCCACGGCTGCAAAGGCTGCTTTGGCGGCCACAGCAGCCGGGCCTGTCCCTGTGTGCAGAAAGACGATATGGACAAGATTTACCCCGCCGTGCGGGAATGCGACGTAATCGTGCTGGCTTCGCCGCTGTATTACTGGAACATGAGCGGCCAGCTTCGCACCGCCGTAGACCGCCTGTTTGCCCTGGAGGAGGGCGGCGGCAATCTGCTGCGCGGGCACGGCCGCGCCTCGGCGCTCCTGATGGCCGCGGAGGGCAACGATTTTGAAGACGTGCTTACTTACTATGAGCACCTTGCCGGGCATTTGCGCTGGCAGAACCTCGGCCATGTGCTTGCGGGCGGCAACGGCGACGTTGGCGATATTCAGGGAAAACCTGAACTTGAGCAAGCCTTTGCGCTGGGAAAATCCATTCAATAAAGCAGGAAAAAGGGTGTTGAGCATATGCAGAAAATCAGCTTGCCGCAGGCCTCCCGCCTGACTTCTCCCAACCCGGTCAGCCTTGTCTGCACGCAAAAGCCGGACGGTTCCACCAACCTTGCCACCGTCTCCTGGTGGACATACCTTTCCTACAACCCGGGCATGATCGCCTATGCGATGGCCAAAACTTCCTATAGCGGGGAAAGGGTGCGGGAAAACAAGAAGGTTATCCTCACCATTCCCGGCGCGGAAATCGCCGGGGCGGTGATGGGGTGCGGCAGCACCACGGGCCGCGATACGGACAAGGCCGCCAAATTCGGCGTCGAACTGGCAGATGTGGAGGGCAGTGAAATCAAAATCCCTGTCCATAGCTGCGCGGCGATTGTGTGCCGTTTGCAGGAATACCACGAAGTGGGCGACCACTATTTGTACATCTGCAATGTAGAACGCGTATACGGCAACGAGGCGGAGGAAGCGTTGTTCGCCTGGAACGGCTACGCCCAGTTGCGTCCCGCAAGGTAGAAGGGTGGCCAGACGGCCGCTTTGACGGGCTCGGAAGGCGCGCAGGAGGACGATCCGCCCCTGCGCGCTTTATGGGTTGCGGCAAAGCATACCCTTCTGGCAACGGTATGGCGCACGGCGTCAACGCCTCCATGTTTGCGAAGGACGCCTGCTTCCAATGCCAAGCGATTTTATTGTCCGGCTTAACCAACGATTTTGCCGGGCAGAAAATTGCCCCACGGCCCCGTTGGTACGGCAACCGCGCCAACGTTCCGCCTGTTTGCGGCAGGGGTAACTGTTTTCAACGGCAGGGCGGCGGCGCTTCGGCAGGCGCGGCAGAGCGCATTGTCCAGAACAACCAACTATTTCGCTGGACAAATATTTGGTCGCATGGCTCAGTTGGTAGAACAACGTCCGCACAAGCAGCGGCGCTGTTGAAAAGGCGCGCTTCGCGGCGCAGAAAGGCGTCGCCGGTTATGGCTCAGCAAATTTCAGAGCCATACGCCCGCAGAATATGCGGCCGGGCGCTCCGCGTGCAGACGGCGCGCTCACAAGCGCAATGGGCGTGCCGCCCGTAGGCAGTTCCCGCGCCGTCTTTCCTGCGACACACTCCTAAGCACAACGGCCGCGCCGCCCGTAGACGCCTTTTCGCTCCAGTATGTAGGTAGACGCATTTGGGGACCATCTCCTGCGGCGCGCTCATTAAGCGCGACGGATATAATGCCCTTAAACGCCTCTCTGCGCCATCTCCCTGCGGCACATTCACGGGCGCAACACCCGTATGCGTTCCCCCTCCATCTCCTTGCGGCGCGCTCGCAAGTGCAACAGATAATGCCGCTCGCAGGCGTTTCCTGTGTCCTCGCTCCTGCGGCGCATTCACAGGCGCAATGGACACGACGCCTTTATATGCCTTCCCGCGTCATCCCTTGCAGAGCATCACAAGCGCAGCGGAAAGCCGCCTATCGCCGGCTGTTTTCCGTCCTCTATCCCCGCAGGCGGCGCGGATGGAATTTTTTGCCCTGCGTCTCAGCGAAGCAAGCATTCCCCTCGGAGCAGAGCGCCTTTGTCACCCCGTTCCCATAGGGCTTTCAAGGCGCGCACAGAGGCAATAAAAAGCGCAGCCTGTCCGGAAGATACATTTGGACAGACTGCGCCTTTGTTGCAAACCGAAGGCTTATCCCAACTGCACGCGCGGCAGCGTAGAAAGCAGCTTGAGCGCTTCCTGCGCAGGCAGCACGCCCTCGGAGGCGTCCGCCTCGCGCAGCGAGCACACCGCCGCCGCCGTGGCCAGTTCCAGAGCCTCTTCCAGCGTGCAATCGTCATGCGCGCCCAGAAGCAGGCCGGAGGTGAACGCGTCGCCCGCGCCTACGGTGCCGCCAATGAAGCCCTTAGGCACGATGGCGCCGGACACACGGCGGTATTCGCCCTTTTCGTCAATGCCAAAGCCGCCCTCGGGCGCGTGAATAACCGCCCACTTGCGCGCGCCCATTTCCTTAAAGCGCTCCAGTGCCTTGGGAATATTTTCGTAAATCAGGGCGTCGTTTTCATCGCGCAGGGGGATGCCGGCGGCGATTTCGCTTTCATGCTCGTTCAGGCAAAGGATGTCCGTATAGCGGATGGCGGGGACGACCAGGCGCATGCGCTCGCGCTCGGCGCTGGTAATCATATCCACGCTGGTGAGGATTCCCCTTTCCTGCACATGCTTGAGCAGGCGCGCCATCCTCGTACCGCATTCCTCGTCCGGTTCATCCAGAGCGTCGAGAATAAGCACATAGCCGGCATGGAAAATCTTGCAATCCAGCTTATCCACGGGTACATGCTCTTCGTTGAAGCGCGCGCTGGCGCCGGCAAAGTTCAAAAAGGCGCGTTCGCGGGTGGAAATGTTGGAAAGCACATCGGAAAACGCCGTCTGCCCCTCGCGGCGCAACATGCTGGTGTCAATATTGCTGTATTTGGCCAGCCCCTTGAACACCTCGTTGCCATAACCGTCGTCGCCCACCAAAGCGCAGGCATACACCGGAAGCTGCGGATCGAGCAGGGCCAGATCCCGCGCGCAGTTGGATACCAGGCCGCCCAGCGACAGGCTCACGCTTTTGATGTTGACAAGATCGTGCGGGCCGGGAAAGCCCGCGATTTCCTTGTGCACGTCCACGCCGATATATCCGGCGACTACAATTCCCTTTTGCATATTCGTACGCCTCCACCATAAGATATTTCTTCTTTTTCATACGGGCGTTTCGCCTGGGCGAAACGCGTCGCATATTTTTTCGGTAAACCACACAACATCAATTTTACTATACACCATTTTTGCTCCATTGACAAGAGAAAAGTTTCCCGTTAAACAGCTTTTTTCGCGCTATGGACAAGCGTCGCGTTTGCGGGTATAATTGGAATATACACCGTTTGCGGAGGAACGTATGCTCAGCTTTATCAACGAAAACCCCGGGGTGGCGGCGCTGCTGGCCGCGGCCGTTCTTTTCATTGCGTTTTGCGCCGCGCTGGCGCTTGCAAAGCGGAGGGCGGGGCGCGAACGCGCCGCAATGGAAGCGCGGCTTGTGAACGCGCAGGCGGAAATGCTGGAACGCCTGCGCCAAGCCATGTTTGAAAGCATGCGGGGCGCGCGCGAGGGGCAGGAGCAGTCCTTGCTCATGCTGAGCCAGAGCGTCTCCGCTTCCGCGCAGCAAATCGCCGAACTTTCCCGGGCCATGGAAGCCCGCCAGGATCGCCTGCGCCAGACGCTGGACGAGCGCCTGGACGCCATCACGCGCCTGAACGACCGCAAGCTCGAGGAAATGCGCAAAACCGTTTCCGAAAAACTGGAAAGCACGCTGGAAAACCGCCTGGGCGAATCGTTCAAGCTGGTCAACGAGCAGCTTTCGCGCGTACATAAGGGCCTTGGCGAAATGCAAACGCTGGCGCAGGGCGTGGGCGACCTCAAAAAAGTGCTCACCAACGTCAAAACCCGCGGCGTGTGGGGCGAAGTGCGCTTGCGCGCCCTGTTGGAAGACGGCCTGGCCGCCGGGCAGTATATCGAAAACGCCCAGGTGACTCCCGGCTCGGCCGAACGCGTGGAGTTCGCCATCCGTTTGCCTGCGAGCGACGGCGAAGGCGCGCTGCTGCCCGTGGATTCAAAATTCCCGCAGGAGGATTACCTGCGCCTGGTCAACGCTTCTCAGGCGGGCGATGCCGAAGGCGTGCGCGCCGCCACGCAGCAGCTTGTGCGCGCCGTTACCGAACAGGCCAAACGCATTTGCGACAAATATATCAAGCCCCCCGTAACCACCGATTACGCCGTACTTTTCCTCCCGGTGGAAAGCCTCTACGCTGAAGTGGCGCGCGTGGACGGGTTGATGGAAAACCTGCAAAACAAGTACCGCGTGCTCGTGGCCGGGCCTTCCACTTTTGCCGCCCTCCTGACCAGTTTGCAGATGGGGTTCCGCACCTGCGCCCTGCAAAAGCGCAGCGGCGAAGTGCTGGCGCTGCTCTCGGCCGTGCGCACGGAGTTCCAGAAATACGGCGAGGCCGTGCAAAAAGCCCGCACGCGTCTGGAGCAGGCCAGCGGCGATCTGGACGCCATCGACACCCGCACGCGCGTCATCAACCGCAAGCTGCGCGATATTGGCGAAGATACCGCCGCGCCGCTCCCAGGCGGAAACGCAAATTAACCTGCGCCGCCTTGCGCGCAAGCCGGGCGCGCGGCTATACTTGAAACGTGTTGAATGCTCCGCGGGCCGGCGGATCTGCCGCAAAAGGCGTCTGGCCCGCGGTTTTGCCCCAAGGACATAAAGATGGAGTGTGTTTCCTATGGATTTCAGGCTTGCCATTGCCCAGCAAATACTCGCCGCCCTGCCAGAGGCCCAACTGGAAGCCGCGGACGTGGCTTCCATGCTGGAAGTGCCGCCGGATACGAAGCTGGGCGATTATGCTTTCCCCTGCTTCAAACTTTCCAAGGCGCTGCGTAAATCGCCCGTGATGATCGCCGACGCCCTCGCCGGGACGATTCAGGCGGATTTCCTTGCGCGGGTGGAGTCCGTGCGCGGGTATCTGAATTTCTTCATCGACCGCGCCATCTATGCCGAGCGCGTACTCACCGCCGCGGCGGCGCAGGGCGACCGGTATGGTTCCGACAACAGCGGCGCGGGCAAGTGCGTGGTGTTGGATTACAGTTCCATCAACATCGCCAAGCGCTTTCACATCGGCCATCTGTCCACCACGATGATCGGCAATTCCCTGTACAAGCTCTACAAATTCTTCGGCTGGAAAGCCGTGGGCGTGAACCACCTGGGCGACTGGGGCACGCAGTTTGGCAAGATGATCGCAGCCTACAAAAAGTGGGGCGACCGCGAAACCGTGGAGCGCGGCGGCGTGGACGAAATGGTCAAGCTCTACGTGCGCTTCCACAAGGAGGCGGAGAAAGACCCCTCCCTGGAGGACGAGGGCCGCGCCTGGTTTAAGAAGATTGAGGACGGCGACGGGGAAGCCCTCTCCATCTTCAACTGGTTCAAGGAGGTCACCCTCAAAGACGCGCAAAAGACCTATGAACTTCTGGGCGTGACCTTCGATTCCTATGCCGGCGAGAGTTTCTACAACGACAAGATGGGGCCGGTCGTGGAAGAACTGCGCGAAAAGGGGCTGCTCAAGGAAGACCAGGGGGCGATGATTGTCGATCTGGAGCCCTACGGCATGCCTCCGGCCCTGATTTTGCGCTCTGACGGGGCGACGCTGTATTTGACGCGGGATCTCGCCGCCGCCAAGTACCGCAAGGACACCTATAATTTTGATAAATCCCTCTATGTCGTCGCCTACCAGCAGGACTTGCACTTCCGCCAGCTTTTCAAGGTGCTGGAGCTGATGGGCTACGAATGGGCCAAGGACTGCGAACACGTGGCTTTCGGCATGGTCTCCTACGAGGGGCAGACGCTCTCCACCCGCGAAGGCCGCGTGGTGTATCTGGACGATTTGCTCCACCAGGCTATCCAAAAAGCGCGGGACATCATTGAGGAAAAGAGCCCCGCGTTGGACAATAAAGACGAAATCGCCCGGCAAATCGGCGTGGGCGCGGTGGTGTTCTTTGTGCTTTACAACAACCGCATCAAGGACATCGACTTCTGGTGGGATCGCGCGCTCAACTTCGAAGGCGAAACCGGGCCGTATGTGATGTACACCCACGCGCGCGCCTGCTCTGTGTTGCGCAAAGCCGCGGCCCAGGACGCGTCGGAGGCGCAGCCCGACTTTGCCGCTCTGGCCGACCCTGAAGCGCAGGAAGTTGTGCGCCTCATCGAACAATTCCCGCTGATTCTCAAAAACGCTCTGGAGCGCTCGGAGCCTTCCATGATCACGCGCTTTTCGGCCGACCTTGCCCAGGCGTTCAACAAGTTCTACTATGAGCGCCGCATACTCGACGACGATCCCGGCGCGCGCGCAGCGCGGCTGATGCTCACGCGGGTGAGCAAGGATGTCATCCGCGTGGCCCTGTCGCTGATCGGACTGGACGCGCCGGAGCGCATGTAGAACAGCCGCATCGGGCCCGATGGGCGCCGGATACCCCAAATTCTATACCCCGCGTTCCAAAGGGCCCTTTCGCCAGATGCCGCGCGCGGCCTTCCCGGTAGAGCGCCCTCTTTCTGTTGCCGCGCGGGATGGACGGCCGCCGCCGCTCGGGCGGGGGCCGTTTCACCTTCCGGGCGCTAGAATCGCCAAGCGTCTGTTTTGCAACGCGCATCTTGGTTCGCAGCGGGCAGGGCGACACGCTCTTCCCTGTCCGCAACCCGCTTTCAGTTCGCGGCAATTCCGGGCTGATGCCGATACGTCAGTCTTGTCCCTGTGCGGCGGCTTTCGTCTCCCAAGCCTGCGGTTGGAATCCGAACCATAGAGAAAACCAGCCGTTACCTCCGCTGCGCATAAACGCATGGCGGCGCATCGTTTGCGGTGTCGCAGGGCTTTTATGGTATTCCTCTCCACCTGCCCGTACGCCAGTGTTTTTCTTAACCCGAAAAGGAGAACGTGGCCGCTGAATATCGAGGGGCAACCCGTCCTTTCCGCATCTGTCGCGTATGACCGCGGCAGCGCATTGTTTGCGGCAATGCGGATCTGGTATGATACCCTCTGTCCGCCAAGCCCATGCCTGACAAGCCGAGCCGAATATCGTTGAAAACCTGCTCTTCTCTCTGCCGCGCATGACCGCAAGCCTTCCATGCCCGCAACGCGCTTTGGATTCGCGGCAATTCCGGGCTGATGCCGATACGTCAGTCTTGTCCCGTGTGTCGACGGCTTCCGCCTGTCAAGCTTGAGTTTG
>CAJFUU010000194.1 GCA_904420265.1 uncultured Clostridia bacterium | reverse complement strand
TTCGGACACGGGCGCTTCGGACACGGGCGCTTCGGACACGGGCGCTTCGGACGCGGGCGCTTCGGACGCGGTAACTGTGTCCGCACTCTGTCCTTCCGCGGGCGATTCTTCCGCCGCGAAAGCGCGTCTGCCGCGCACACCGCGGCCTCTTGCCGGCGCTTCGGACACGGGCGCTTCGGACGCGGTAACTGTGTCCGCACTCTGTCCTTCCGCAGGCGATTCTTCCATCGCGAAAGCGCGTCTGCCGCGCGCACTGCGGCCTCTTGCCGGCGCTTCCGCCGCAGACGCTTCGGGCGCGGTAACTGCGTCTGCGCTCTGTCCTTCCGCGGGCGATCCTTCCGCCGCGAAGGCCCGTCTGCCGCTCGTAGCGCTATCTTCCTTTGGGGAAGGCGTCTCGTCTACCGACGCATTTTCGGTTGTTATTTCATGTTTTATAGGAGCATAAGCGCGCGAATCCTGTGCAACTGGCACCGTTTCCGTATTGCGCGTAAAAGAGGATGGTTTTTGCGTATCTGCAAGGGAAGCGATATCAACCTGTCCCTCCACAATGGGCCGGGATTTGGGGGGCCGTCCGCGACGGGGACGAGGTTGCGGGATTTTTTCCTGGGCAACCGGCGTCACCTCAGATTGCCCCGCGTCTCCGGAAACTTCCACGCTTTGCATGGCTGCCGGCAACGCCGTTTCCTTCCCACGGGCAGCCGGCGCATTCTCCGCCGCCGGGAAGGCCAGATTCGCATTATTTACATTTGTATAAATATTCATATTCTGCGCAGCGGGGACTTCAATCGCTTGCACAGACTGGGAAACGCTCTCTGAATCGGCGGTTGAGGAAGGGGATTCGGGCTGTTTGTCTGCGGCAGAAGAACTCTTTTGCGCTCTGCCAGGCCGGATTTGTCCGTTTTTTTGGGGCCCGGCCTCCTGCTCTTGCGGCCCAGCGTCCGCTCCTGTATCCGGGATAGCGCCCATCCCGGGCAGGTTTTCTGCCGGCGCTTCGCCGCCCGGCGCGGCGCTCGCTTCGGCCGAAGCCCTTCTGCGCCCTCGGCGGGACGGCGCGTTTTCCGTCCGTGGCCGCGTTTCCCCGGCGTCTCCGCCCTGTCCGGCAGCCCGCTGTTGCCCTTCGAGCACGAGTTCCACCAGCCGGCTTTTGAGCGTTCCCGCCGGCACCTGCACGCCGAGTTCGCGGGCAAGTTTGCGCAACTCAATGACGGTTTTCATATGCAGTGTTTGATAATCCAAGACATAACCTCCTTTGGAAGGCAGAGGAAAAACAGATCGCGCCGCGCCCGGCAGCGCATAAAAAGGAAAAAATCAGGGGCGGACGCCCACGCATACGTCGCGCGTCACAGCCTGTTCCACCCAATGTGAAAGCCGGTCCCACGGCCCGCCCTCGGAGACGCGCAAGCCCGCCGCGCGCAAAAGGGCGCGCATTTTCGCCGCGGGCAGCGTCTGCGCGTTGAAGGACAACGCCAATGCCCCGCCAGGGCGGAGAACTTCCCGCCAGGCCGGCAACGCCAAGCGCAAAAGCGCCTCCAAAGGCATGGTGGCGCCGTGCTGGACGCCATAGGGCAAATCGGCGCAGAGCATGTCAAACTTACCGCGTCCGTAGGCCTGATCGACGCGCGATGCGTCCAGTTCGGCCAAGCGCAGGCGCATATCCTCCACCGCAAATTGCGCGTAGGGCGCGCTTTTTTTGTCCCGCAGAGTCATGGAACCGCGCGAAAGAACATATTTGCGGCGGTGATACTCCACATAGCGCTTAAAAAACTGCTCCCCTTCGCGCAGGGCGGCGCGGTCCACGTCCGAACCGCAGGCGTCCCAGCCGCGGTTGAGCGCCACAAACAGCGTGGTGCCGCGGCCGCACATGGGGTCGAGCAGGCGCGGTTTCTCCGGCATCGCGCCCGCCAGCCAGGCCAGATTGACCAAAAGCTGCGTAAAAAGTTCGTTGGTCTTGCCCCTGTATTTGAGAATACCCGTCAAATCGCCGCCTATACGCGGCGTTTCCCGACCCAACACAGGCGCAAGCGCGCCGTCTTCGCGCCGTTCAAACAGCGCGTAAAGCAGGGAATGACGGGAAAGAATACACATTTCCTCCGCCGACAGGGCGCGCCGCGACGCAAACCGCAAGGACGGTATCCCCGCCTCGCCTCGCTCGTCCAGGACAAACGGCACGCCCAGGCGCGCAAGCATAATTTCCAGCTCCGCGCGGGCGAGTTTTTCGCTTTCAACTTGATAGCGCGCATTGGCATGCGGCCACAAAAACATGGTGTACTGCATCATGCACTCCGACACGAACGGATACCTTCCGGCGCGATTCCCGCGGCCGGCCGGCGCGCGGACATGTATGCATGGATTCCTATGCAAAGAAAGAGCGAAAGATGATAAATGCAAAAAGACCGGGCCTGTGGCCGCAATTCTTTACGAAGAGCGCCCCTTTGCGCCAAGGCAAAGGGGCGGCTTGGGCATTAATACTTGCGCTTACGGGCTGCCTCCGCCTTTTTCTTGCGCTTTACGCTGGGCTTCTCATAATGCTCGCGCTTGCGGGCCTCCGCGAGAATACCGTCGCGCGCGGTCTTACGCTTGAA
>CAJFUU010000193.1 GCA_904420265.1 uncultured Clostridia bacterium | reverse complement strand
TAGCTTTCCTTGTGGTAGGTCTCCTGGAAGAGGATATACGTGCCGATGCCCGCTTCCTTGAGGCGGCGGTCGTTTTCCACCGTGGTGGCGGCGATATTGACGTTCACGCGGCGGATGGCGCCGTTTTTGTGCTTGATGGAATAGATGGTGTCGATACACTCCAGGATGTACTCGATGGGGTTGTTGACCGGATCCTCCCCCGCTTCGATGGCCAGGCGCTTGTGGCCCATGTCCTGCAGGGCGACCACTTCGGCGCGCACTTCCTCCTGCGTGAGTTTTTTGCGGGGAATGTGGCCGTTCTGGCGGTGATAGGGGCAGTAGACGCAGCCGTTGACGCAGTAATTGGACAAATACAGCGGCGCGAACATGACGATGCGGTTGCCGTAAAACTTCTTTTTGATCTCTTTGGCAAGGCCGGCGATTTCCGCCTGCACATCGGGATCGTCGTTGGCCAGCAGCACGGAGGCTTCGTGGTGGGAAAGCCCCTTGCATTCTCGGGCTTTGGCGAGGATTTCGCGGATGAGGGGCATGTCGTCCTTATGCTGGTCGGCATAGGCGAGGGTCTGCTCGATTTCCTCGTGGCAGATAAATTCCTCCGCCTTCAGGGATTTGGGGTTGTACATGGGTTGCGTTCTCCTTTCTTCCGGGTCAGATTTTCTTCCCCGTCGGTAGATATTCCAGGGCAATCGCGGGAATTTGCGCCGGACTGCGGCTGTGTTGAACGCGCGGGGCGCCGCTGCCTGCGGCTTGAGCAGGCCCCGCGCATCCGCATGCCCGACCTCATTTCCGCGGCTTGCCCATATGGTCTCCGCGGGCGACAACCACGCGGCAACCGATATTCTCCATGCGGCGGCGCAAATCCGAAAGCGCGTCCGCCGTCTCCCCCGCCGCCGTAGCCTTGCCCTCGTACAGGGCGTACTTCTCCCGCGCCGCGGGCGGCGAGAGGTTGGGCATGACCACGTTCGCTCCGGCGAGCATGCCCTTTTCACAGCCGTGCGCATCCAGTGTAGCCAGCGCCGTGGTGGCGGGCAAAAGCACATCGGGAACCAACAGGCGAATAATGGCCAGCAGCTTCAGCGTCATCCCCACCGTCCCCGCGGGATGCATGCCCAGCGGCGTATCCCGGTGCGGAATGAAAGGGCCGATGCCCACCATTTCCGGCTGGAAGCGGGCGATGAATTCCAGGTCGTTAAGCAGGTCTTCCGCCGTTTGCCCCGGCGAGCCGACCATAAAGCCGCATCCGGTCTGAAAACCGATGGATTTGAGGCTGGCAAGGCAGGCCATGCGGCGGTCAAAGGACATATCCCCGGGGTGCAGGTTCTCATAGTGCGCCTTTGTCGCGGTTTCGTGGCGCAGAAGATAGCGGTCGGCCCCGGCCTCAAACAGAGCCCGATAGCTTTCGCGGCTTCTTTCGCCCACCGAGAGCGTTACCGCCCGGTCGGGCCGCGCCGCCTTCAGGGCGCGCACGATGCGGCAGAGGCGTTCGTCGGTGAAATACGGATCTTCCCCGCCCTGCAACACCACCGTGCGGAAACCCAATTGATAGCCCGCCTCGGCGCAGGAAAGAATTTCCTCCTGCGAAAGCCGGTAGCGGCGCGCCCTGGCGTTGGAGCGGCGAATGCCGCAGTAAAGGCAGTCGTTTTTGCAGAAGTTGGTAAATTCAATCAGCCCGCGGATATACACATCCCGCCCGTAGACGGCCTCGCGCGCCTGCCGGGCGCGGGCAAAGAGGTGCTCCAGCGTTTCCGCATCCCCGCAGGAGAGCAGGGCGAGCATGTCTTGCCGGGGCAGGGCGCGTTCCGCCGCCAGGCGGTCAACAAGGCGCTTCATGGCCGTCCCCGCTGACAAAATTGGAATAAGCGGTCTTGATACTCACGCCGCTCAGGCGGCCGATCTTGCCGGACAGAGCGCTGATGGCGTCCGGCGGCGCGTCCACGGCCACGCTGATGATGTAGATGCCTTTCTGCCGGTAGGGGATGCCCATGCGGCCGATGACATATTCGTTGTAGGCGTGCAAAAGGGAGTTGACCTCGCCGGCGCGGGCGCAGTCGTTTAAGAGGATGCTCATCACCGCCACTCTGGTCTGCATACGCTCTCCTTTCCCATACAAAAAACTCCCGGCCCAAAATGCCGGGAGCGCATAACGACGCAAACCGCTTGACAAACGGCGGCATTTTCGGCTTCTACGCGGGAAATCCCTTGTATACAGTGCGAAAATCTCTTATGCGGCGCGCCGCAGGGATGGCTTTGGCGAACCGTGTGTTTATTATAGCGGCGGGGAAAGGAGTTTGTCAAGACGAACGACCGGTTATAGCATGGAAATCAATTTTGAGATTTTTCATACGGAAACTACATTTGCGGCGGCGATATTGACTTGAAACGACCAGAATTGGTATCGCAAGGGGCCGTTTCAGCCGGATTGCTCGACCAATTTTTGAGCAAGAACAGGGCGCCTCCTGAAAATGGATTTCCGGGCCGGTTATAGAAAACGCCGCTTGGAAAAAACCGGCGGGCGCAAACGGGTCGATACGCCGCGCATGCCGCTTTTTGCCAAAGGGACTTTCCGCATCCGTTTCAACCCGTCCTTTCTTTCCGCCCACGGCGAATAGATTGACCCTCCGGCGCGCGGAAGTTTAGCCTTTGGCAAACAGTTGCTTGTCTGAATAGCGCATTTTCGTCCACCGCAGGGCGCAGTTGGCTTTGATGGCGGCGCGGAGAGCGTCCGTATATGGCAAAATCAATATGCACTCGCCGGCGCGCCGGAAATATCCAATATCCATGCACCAATCCAAACCGCCGCGCGTGAGAAGATTCCATGGCTCCGGCATGGTGGCGATGAGCAGGTACGGCATGGCGATATTGTGGCGGGCTACGTATATGAAGGAACCAACGCAGCGCACGTCCTTCCAGACGATCCGCACCCGCGTCCATACTTTATACAAGTACGCGCCCTGGCCGTCAACCCGGGCGACGCCCCACATTATGGCGAAGAACAAAAGCAGTATGAAAAGAATGAGCATGAACACAAAGAAGCCTTGCGAATGCGTGGGCAGGCTCCATACTCCTTTTACACCCCATATCACCGCCCACAGGAGGCTCACTGCGCCTATACATACGACAGCGCTCAAATTCGACAGACAGGTAGCGCGCGATGAGCGCATCGCACCTTCCTCCTTCCGGCCAATCAAATGCAAAACGTCGTCCGCCCGTCGTTTTCGTCGGTGACATATTCAAACCTGTCGCACAGCGCCCGCAGTTCCGCGTCGGCGTGCAGCGCCTCAAGCACATTTTCATCCTTGCAGTAGACCTGAAAGTATCCCGCGTCCCAGCACAGCACCGCGCAGCGGCAGGCGGCGCGCTGGTAGTCCTCGTAGTCGCAAACAGTCTCGCGCGCGACCTCGCCCGCGTAGCCAAAGGCCCGGGCAAAGAGTATGTAGTGTTCCCCGTCGAGCCATTGTTTAAACTCCCGGGACGTATACGCGCCATCGGGGTCTGTTTTTCCGCCAAGGCACTCGTCAAAGCTGTCTAGCAGCCACGCCGGGTAGCGCCCGCAGAGGACACCCATCACGCGCCGCCAGACGGCCGTGACCGTTTTCATGTCTGTGTCCGTTCTAAGAAAGAGTCCGCGCGTCATTGTCCGTTCCTCCCTGCCCTCGCCACTCTTGGACGAACCATACATGCGCTTCAACTGCCGATAACCTCCGCGTTCCCCAAAGCCGTCCATCTGTGTCCACGGCAGGGGACAGTAGGCTTCAATGACCGCGCGCAGGGCCTTGTCGTCTTCCAGGCAGAGAATGTATGCGCCGTCGAAATAGAGATAATTGCGATCCATCTGCATTTTAAAGTCGAAAACGATGGCCCTCCACGGCTCCGCCAGCAGCGAGATGAGCAGCATCGGACAGTGGAAGCTGTAGCGCGCAACATTCGTCGTAAAAGTGCCGGGGCAGCGAGCTTCTTCCCAGGGAAGTTCCACGCGCTTCCACAGCTTATAGAGCCGCGCGCCGCGCTCGTCCACCACCAGCCAACCGGCTGTATACACGGCAATGGCGAACAAAAGGATGTCGAGCAGCATCAGGAAGACAAATATCCCCATTCCCGGCCTTGGTATTTCCCCCGTCGGCGCAGGGAACGCCTTGGACAAAGCTATAATTCCATAGATACATATGCCTAGGAGCGCCGCCACCTGAAACGGGTTCATGGGCCGCATGTACCGCCTGCTTTCTTTTATTCGCACTTTCTCCTTCCCCGCGCCGTTCGGCTTCCCGCCCTTGCGTTGCTCGAAGATGTATTCGTAAAAAAGCGCGCCCCCAGGTAGCGCAGCGCCGTCAACGGCAGGGACACCGCGCAGGGCTTTGACCGTCCGGACAGCGGCTGTACGCATCACCGAGGGGGGATCGCAGCATGTCAAACCAGAGGATACAGGCCCTCCACGGCTCCGCCAGCAGCGAGATGCGCAGCGTCTTCTTCCGGTAATTTCCGGCTCCATCGCTGACCATGCCGCCCTTCAAACCGGTCAAGCGGCCGACGCGGTGCGCGTTCTCCCGGCCAAGGTTGACGCGCGCCCACAGCTTATACAAGCGAACGCCGCGTCCGTCCACGGCCCGGCCGGCGTGCCAAACGGCCTCAAAGGCAAAACGAGCGCGGAGAATCCGCAGCGGACACTCCCAAAACGCTTCCGCCAGAGCGGAGAGCGCCATAGCGACCAGGAAAGCACGCCGCCCAAGGCAGCGCAATAAGGCGGTTTATAAGCCGCGCATATCGCCCGCGAACGGCGGGGTTTTGCGCATTTCCCTTCTCGTCCCACTTCGCCGCCGTTTCTCTTCCGCCCGTTCGCGCTGGCTTTGCTGTTCTCCGGCGCATTGCCCATACTCTGGCAAACAGCCCCGATTGGGGCGAGCGCGTGGGCCGGCCTCTGCCGCCGCGCGCAAGAGCCCCTGGGCCGGTGGCAACCGCCTGCGCAAGGGCATGGGCCGCAAAAACCATCTTTGCCGGTTCTATTCCGCAACGAACAGCTTTACGTCCTCCCGCTTAAAGCGCTCCACATATGCCTGGGAAGGGGCGAGGTCCGTAACCACGGCAAAAAGCTGCCCGAAAGCGCAAAAGGAAAACGCCGCATGGCAATCAAACTTGCTGTTGTCCGCCAACAGAATGTTGCGGCGATTGTGCGCCACCACGCTTCTTTTGATTTCCGCTTCGAAATATGTGGAATTTGACAGCCCATAGTCCAGCGAAACTCCCGTAGCGGCAATAAAGGCGGTGTCCACATTCGTAGAGCAGATTGCCTGAACCGTAGACGCGCCCACATAAGAAGCCGTTTCGGGGCAATACATGCCGCCAAGGGCGATAACATTGAGCGAGGGATACTTTGCGGCCTCATACAGCGCCGACAAACTGTGCGTAACCACGGTAACGTCCTTTTTTTCCGCAAGATGCGGCAGCAAAGCAAGGGTTGTCGAGCCGGAATCCAAAAAAACGCAGCTTCCATCCTCCACCTGCGCCGCCGCAAGCGCCCCGATTTTCCTTTTGGCCTCCATGTTGCTTTGCGAGCGCACGGACATTGGCAAAAGCGTAGGCGTATCGTTGATGGCAACGCCGCCATATACCTTTTTAATTCTGCCGCGGTCCAGCAACTCTTTCAAATCGCGGCGTATCGTATTCTTGGAAACGCCAAAAAGTTCCGCCAATTCGTCCAGGGAAGCGGTATTGCATTCAAAAATGTGCTGTTCTATCGCGTTCAAGCGATCTATGCGCATAAAACCACCTCAAACGTCTCCCAATTTTGTATTATCATAACATAACCGTTCACAGATTACAAGACACGCCCATGGAAGCGCACGAAGGCCCCATGCGCCCTATGTTGGTAAGTGTTTATCAGATTCCCGCAAAATATGCCAATTTGTTATCCAATTCTCTTGACATGTGTATCAAAACATGCTATACTTCGCTTGTCAACTTTTTGAATTATTTTGCGAAAAAGACAAATAGTTGCCATGAAGCAAGATCTCCAGTCCACATGCAGGCCATTTAAAATCCATCCGGATTGCCGGATTTGCGTTAAACAGTCAGGAGGTATTCGTATGAAAAAGATTCGTGTAGGAGTGGCAGGGTACGGAACCATTGGACAACGTCTCGCCGACGGCGTTGCCCTCCAGGACGACATGGAACTGGTCGGCATCGCCGATCTTGCGCCCACGCTTTCCATTCGCGCCCTGGCCGAAAGGGACATGCTGGGGGTAAACAACGTCCGCTACAACCTCTACCTGGTCGACGGCGCGGACAAGGCCGCCTTCGATACATTGGGCATCCCGGTGGCGGGAAGTTTTGAGCAACTTCTGGACAATGTGGACATCATCCTCGACAGCGCCCCCGGCGGCATCGGCAGCAAAAACAAACTCCTTTATGAGAAGAAGAACGTAAAGGCCGTTTTCCAGGGCGGCGAAAAGAACTCCGTGGCGGATGTCTTTTTCCACGGATACGCCAACTACGAAAAGGGATTGGGCGCAAATTACCTGAAGCTGACTTCCTGCAACACGACCGGTTTGATCCGCGCCGTGGATTGCCTTGACCGCGCCGTCGGTGTGGAAAGGGTTGCCATTACCATTATCCGGCGCGTTGCGGACCCCGGCGATTACCACAGGGGCCTGACCAACGCGCTGCAAATCGACCGCGCCCCTTCGCATCAGGCCGTGGACCTTATGACCATTATGCCGCATGTGGAAGCGACGGGTATTTTGGTGCATACGCCCGTGACCCATGGGCACATCATTACCGCCGTTGTTTCCGGGCGCGACGGCAAAAAAATCACCAGGGAAGCCGCGCTGGCCGCGTTCCAGGCGCATCCCCGTATCCGCGTGGTTTCTATCGACGAGGGATTCAAGGGCAACGCCAGCCTTTTCAAGTATGCCCGGGATTTGGGAAACCGCCGCGGCGATATGTACGAAATTGGCCTGTGGGAAGATTCCATCGTCGAAACCGGCGACAGCATCATGTTTGCCATCAACATACCGCAGGAATCGGTGACCATTCCCGAGACGATCGACGCCATCCGCGCGGCCATGTGCATGCAGAAAACCCGGGAAGAAGGCACCGCCGCGACAAATCGCTGCCTGCATATCGGCGCTTTTAAAAAATAGCGCCGCCTGCGCGTTTTCTGCAAAAGACGGGAATCCTTCTCCCTTTTCCCGGTGAAAAAATCTCAGGAGGGCCATATGAAATTTGGCATTCACACGCTGGATGCGTTCAGCGTCCGCGGCAAAACCGTTCTTTGCCGGGTGGACATCAACCAGCCGGTCGATCGGGAAAAGCGCAAGCTGAAAAGCACCGCGCGCATCGAAGCCTGCGTTCCCACGATTCGGGAACTGTCTCAGCGGGGCGCGCGCCTGGTATTGCTGGCGCATCAGGGCAGCGATATTGAATACAAAAACTTTTACACCTTGCGCCCGCATGCGGCGGTGCTGGAGCGGCTGCTGGAGCGTCCGGTGGATTTTATCGACGATGTGACAGGTCCCGCCGCGCGCGCAAAAATCTGCGCCCTGCGGGACGGGGACATCCTTCTGTTGGACAACGTGCGGTTCTGTTCGGAGGAACAAACGCTGTTTGAGCTGAAATTGCGGCTGTCGCACGAACAGCAGGCGCAGACGGAAGTCGTGCGCAAACTGGCCCCGCTTGCCGATCTCTATGTGTGCGACGCCTTCGCCGCCGCGCACCGCGACCAGCCGTCGCTGTGCGGCTTTGAACAGGTGTTGCCCAGCGCCATGGGGCGGCTGTTTGAAAAGGAATACTGCGTCGTTTCAGCGCTTATGTCCAACCCCGCGCGCCCCTGCGTTTTTGTGCTGGGCGGCGCAAAAATCGCCGACGCCTTCCAAATGATGGAAACAGTTCTGAAAAACGACACGGCCGACCGCATACTCGCGGGCGGCGTTGTGGGAAATATTCTCCTGGCGGCGCGGGGCGACAAAATCGGCGCGGGGAGCATGGAATACATCCATAAATCCAATTATGACGAGTTTATCGGCAAGGGGCGGAATCTCCTTGCGCGCTATCCGGAGCGCATCCTGTTGCCCACGGACCTGGGGTATCTGGAAGACGGCCAACGGCGCGAAGCAAAAATCGGCGCAGTGCCGCCGCATATTTGCGCCATGGACATCGGCCCCGAAACCGCCGCGGCTTATGCGCGGCATATCTTGAAGGCGAAAACTGTATTCGTCAACGGCCCCATGGGCGTATTTGAAAACGAGGAAACAGAATTGGGCACCAAAATGGTTTGGGACGCCCTTGGCGCGACGCAGGCGTACACCGTTATCGGCGGCGGCGATTCCATCACCGCCACGGCAAAATACGGCCAAACCGAACGCGTGGAT
This sequence comes from uncultured Clostridia bacterium, assembly GCA_904420265.1. Classification (GTDB taxonomy): domain Bacteria; phylum Bacillota; class Clostridia; order Christensenellales; family Aristaeellaceae; genus Pullichristensenella. Next base: position 5,743 of record CAJFUU010000193.1, on the reverse strand, counting down.
TACATCTGCACGGGCGGCGGCGCGTTGATTCGCTTCCTCAGCGGAGAGGAATTGCCCGTCGTCCGGGCCCTGCGCGAAGGCGCAAAGAAATTCCCCGCGGAAGGAATGGACCATGCAGATTGAACTTGGGTTTGGAGATGGTTTGCAGCGCGTGGAAGTGCCAAAGCGCAACCTGCTCGGCATTTTGACGCCAAACAGCGCCCCCGCCGGCCTGCGTGGAGAAGCGGCGGTGGCGCGCGCGCTTGAGCGTCCCATCGGCACGCCGCGCCTGCGCGAAATTGTAAAGCCCGGGGAAAAGGTGGTTGTCGTCACCAGCGACATTACCCGCCCCATGCCCACCGCCCGGGTCATGCCGCTGCTGTTGGACGAACTCTACCAGGCCGGCGTGCAGGCCGCGGATATTTCGCTGGTCTTTGCGCTTGGCAGCCATCGCCGCCATACGCAGGAGGAAATCGCGCGCCTTGCCGGGGCGCGGGCATACCGTGAAATCCGTTGCGTGGATGCGGACGCAGAAGACTGCGTGCGCATGGGAATCACCGCGCGCGGCACCCCTGTGGACGTCACGCGCATTGTCGCCGCGGCCGACCGGCGCATCTGCCTGGGGAACATCGAATACCACTACTTTGCGGGATATTCGGGCGGCGCCAAGGCGATCATGCCGGGCGTTTCCAGCCGCGCGGCCATCCAGATGAACCATCGGCACATGGTTGACGCCAATGCCTGCGTAGGCAAGCTGGACGGCAACCCAATTCGCGAGGACATTGAGGAAGCGGCCGCGCTGGTGGGAGTCGACTTCATTCTCAACGTGGTGCTCGGCGAAGACAAGGAAATCCTCTGCGCCGTAGCAGGCGACCCGATACGCGCGCACCGGGCCGGCTGCGCCTTTCTGGACACATTATACCTTAAAAGAATCCCGCGCCCCGCGGAAATTGTACTCGTTTCGGCGGGCGGGTTTCCCAAAGACATCAACCTTTATCAAACGCAGAAAGCGCTGGAAAACGCCAAACACGCGGTGCGGCAAGGCGGCGTTATCATCCTTGTCGGCTCCTGCAAGGAGGGCCTGGGGGAAGCAAATTTTCAAAAGTGGATGCTTGCGGCGCCAAATCCCCAAAGCCTGGTGGAGCGGGTACACAACCGCTTTGAACTGGGCGGACACAAGGCCGCCGCCATCGCCATGGTGCTGAGCAGGGCCGAGGTCTACCTGGTCAGCGAACTGGACGACTCTTTGGTAAACGCGCTTTTTCTGCAGCCATACCGCCATGCGCAGACGGCCCTGGACGCCGCGTTTGAGAAAATGGGCCGAGACGCCAGCGTTCTGGTCATGCCCTTTGGCGGTTCCACGCTTCCCGGAATTGCGCCGCCAGACGGCGGCAATTGATTTCCCTGGGATTTTCAAGGCCGGTCAATATTGATTTTTCGGAGGATACCGTGAACAGGAAACAGGAAAACGCTCTCAAGGCCTTCGCGCTCGACATACGCATTGGAACGCTCACGGCGCTGGGCGCGCGCGGGTTTGGCCACATCGGCGGTTCGCTCAGCATCGCGGACGCGCTGGCGGCGTTGTACGGCGGCGTTATGCGCGTCCGTCCTCAGCAGCCCGACTGGCCTGAGCGCGACAAACTCGTATGCAGCAAGGGCCATGCCGGTCCGGCCGTGTATGCCGCGCTCGCGCAGATGGGCTACTTCCCCAGCGAAGATCTTAAAACGCTGAATCAGCCCGGCACGCGCCTGCCGAGTCATTGCGACCGCCTGAAAACCCCCGGCGTGGACATGACCACCGGCTCGTTGGGGCAGGGCGCTTCCCTGGCCGTCGGCATGGCCCTGGGCGACTGGCTCAATGGCTACGACAGCCGCGTATTTCTCATCCTCGGCGATGGCGAAATTGACGAAGGCCAGGTCTGGGAGGCATGTATGTTCGCCTCGGCCCATGCCTTGCGCAACCTGTGCGTGCTGGTGGACAACAACAAAAAGCAGCTCGACGGCCTTGTGCGCGACGTGCTCTGCACGGGCGACCTCGTCGCCAAATTCGCCGCCTTTGGTTTCGATGCGGAGCGCGTCAACGGCAACGACCCCGTGGCCGTATACAACGCCGCCTGCAAAACGCATCCGGACAAGCCTCGCGCCATTGTGCTCGATACCGTCAAGGGCGCAGGCATTCCCGAAGTGGAAAGCGCCCCGTCAAATCACAGCATGACGTTCGCCCCGGGGCAAGTGGAGGCGTGGATGAAAGCGCTTGAAGAGCAACGGGCGCGCTTGGGAGATGAAGCACATGAAGATCGTTTATAATGGCATGCCGCAGGCGCGCGCTTTCAAGGATGTCCTGGGCGCGGTTATTCCCGACATTCTCGAGCGGCGCGCAGACGCAATTTATCTGGACGCCGATTTGATGAGCTGCATCGGCACGCTTGCATACGCCAGGGCGCACCCCACCCGGGCGATCAACTGCGGCATCGCCGAGGCGAACATGATTGGCATTGCCTGCGGCCTGGCCGCAAGCGGTTTTAAGCCCATCGTGCACACCTTTGGCCCCTTCGCCTCCCGGCGCTGCTTTGACCAGGTCTTCCTTTCCGCGGGCTATGCGGGCAACGACATTACGGTTATCGGCACCGACCCCGGCGTCACGGCCGCTTTCAACGGCGGAACGCACATGCCCTTTGAGGATGTCGCCCTGTATCGGACCATCCCCACGGCGACGGTCTTCGACATTACGGACGATGTCATGCTCGAAAGCGTCCTGTGGCAATGCCTGGATCTGCCCGGCGTGAAATACCTGCGCGTTGGGCGCAAGCAAAATGCCCGCGTTTTTGCGGAAGGTTCCCACATTCCCCTGGGCGCGGCAATTCCCCTGCGCGAAGGCTCCGACGCGGTGATTTTCGCAACGGGCATTATGGTGCACGAAGCGCTTCAAGCGGCGGAGCGCCTGCAACAAAGCGGCGTCGGCGCGGCGGTCGTCAATCCCTTCACCGTAAAACCGCTCGACGAGGCGACCATCCTGAACCATGCCCGTCGCACCGGAGCGGTCGTCGTGGCCGAAAACCACAACCGCATCGGCGGCCTGTATGCCGCCGTCTCCGAACTTCTGGCCCGGGAGTTGCCCTTGCCCGTAGAATGCGTCGCGGTTGAGGATTGCTACGGCGAAGTGGGGCCGCAGCCTTATCTGCAAGCGCGCTTTGGCCTGACCGCGGAACGGATTGAGGAAAAGGTCTTAAGGGCCATCGCGCGCAGGGATGCGCGTGGCATCGGTGTGTGACCGCGCAGGAAAACATGCGGTTATGGAGCAAAAACGCCTCCAAAATTGAATGTCCATTTTTGAGAAGAAAATTCGGAGAAAAAATGGTATTCTAATTTTGGAGGTGGAAAGAATGTCTGTGAAGAACGCCGCGAATTTGTTTTTTAACCCCGGATGTGCGTTAAGCCTGTACCGTCCGGAGAATGCAGAAGAAATATTCAGGTATCTGCAAAGCAATTATCCGCAAATTCAAATGCACAACATATGCTGCCGGCACAATCCCCAACTGCCCGGCGGCTCTATTATCATCAATGTATGCGCCGGTTGCGACAGGCGCTTCCGCACGCTTTACGAGGGAATTTCCACGATTTCTTTATGGGAGATTATCAATGGGCTGAATAATTTTCCTTTCCCCGACTATCGCGGCATGGAGGCCAGCGTTCATGACCCCTGCCCCGTGCGGAACGCTCCCGTTGTCCACAGGGCTGTCAGAGGACTTTTACAAAAGATGAACATAAATGCGATTGAGGCGGAAAAAACCGGCGCGTACTCTGTCTGCTGTGGAGACAGCTTATATCCAAATTGCGGCATGGAAAAAATACATGACGCAATGAAAAACCGGGCGGGCAGTATGCCATGCGAGAAGGTTGTCGTGTATTGCGTATCCTGCATTAAAGCCATGCATATCGGAGGTAAGGTTCCATGCCATTTGACCGACCTCCTCCTGGGCAAACCGACCGACCCGCAGGAATGCGACATCCAGAAATGGCACGACGAACTGGACGCATACATCGCAGCCCATTGAGCGAAGGAAGCGAGCGCATGACCGCAGATGAAATGTACAAAGCCGTGATAAGCAACGATGCCAATTACGACGGATTGTTTTTTATGGCGTGTTGTCTACCAGGATTTTTTGCAGGCCTTCCTGTCCATCGAAAAAGCCGTTGAGGGAAAATGTGCGCTTTTTCCAGCGTGCCGGGGAAGCAATCGAAGCCGGTTTTCGTCCGTGCAAACGCTGCCGGAGCGATCTTTTAACATACCGCCCAACGAGAGATATAGCCGAAACGATCAAACGTCATCTGGATGCATTGTACGAGCGGCAGGCTTTGTGGAACGAGGAATTGCAGAAAATTGGTCTGTCAGAACGGAGGGCGGTGGAAATATTCAAAGAAGCCTACGGAATGACGCCAAAAGCATATATGGATTCGCTCAGGTTGAATGAAGCGAAGCGTCTTTTAGTGCAGACAGATGCAAAAATCATTGATATTGCGGCTTCTGTCGGGTTTGGAGGGTTGTCCACGTTCAACCGCTTTTTCAAAGAAAGAACAGGATACAGCCCCAATATGTACCGAAAAAGCCATGAATAAATTGATGCGCGTCGCTTTTCCAGCGCAGGCCTCAACATCTCTGCTCATTTTTGCCAAATGACGGTCAAGGCGGGCAAGCCCCTTGCGTCTTGCTCCGGGCCGTCAAGAAAGCGGGATTGCCTGCGGAGGGAGGCGGTTTCTGCAAAAACGCCGGCTTTTTTGCCGTGGGATACGCCGCTTTCAAAACGCATGGCCACGATAACGGCGGATTTTCGCCGCCGCCCTGTGGCGGCGACCGCAGGAACGCAGCAAGGCTTTTCTTTCCGGAAGTTCTCCGACAGATTTGTCCCGTTTTTGTAAATGCGGGCTCAGCGCGTTGACAAAATCACAAACGCAAAAACCGCCTGGATAGAACGGAAAACCGAAGCAGTTTATGCGGCCCGCGGCGCACTTTTTTGGCACCGCGGGATTGCCAAACGCCCTCGCAAGGCGGCAGACTTCGCCAGGCGGCGGAGTTCCCGCGTCAGCCGCACTTGCGGCCCGCGATCGCTTACGACCATACAATTTCCCTTGTCTTGCGGGCTTTTTCTTCTGGCAATCGATTGACTTTATCAATCATAGCCGTCGGCCAAGCCGGCGGTTTGACGAAGCCCTATAGAAGCATGATCCCGGCAGCGCTCGCGCGTTCTGAATATCCGGCGCATGCGCCAGTTCCCCCGGATGCTGCCAAATGCAACCGCCTGGCCTTTGGTATTGGCTTTTGCCTACGCGCTTCCTTTTCTTACCGGAAAAGGATTTGACGCTTTTGCACGTAGCTATACATTCTTCGAACCCCCGCTCCAGGCGGGGGCAATATACAACAAGCCGGCCCCGCATTTTTGCAAATGCGGGGCCGGTCCGTTTTCCGCCCCGGAAATCCCGGGCGCGGAAAACGCCTTGTAATACTGCGCGCGTTCTGGAAATTCCGTTCCGGCGCGATTGGGCGGAAGAATGCGCGGCAAAACAGCGCTGACCTAAGCCAAACCCGGCGGAGCGGAAAACGCCCGCAAACGTTCCCTTCTGAAACGGTAAGGCGTTACTTCTTCATCGCTTCCTCAACCGCAACGGCGACGGCCACGGTGGCGCCGACCATGGGGTTGTTGCCCATGCCGATCAGGCCCATCATTTCCACGTGCGCAGGCACGGAGGAGGAGCCGGCAAACTGGGC